>CASBQR010000156.1 GCA_949127865.1 Synechococcales cyanobacterium PMM_0082 | reverse complement strand
TAATTCTCTACCCCTTTTTAAATAGGTTTCCCCAGTCAGACGGAAATACCAATAGGCATAGAGCCTAAAGATTTGGTAGCTGATTGGTAGTTGATTACCCAATGCGGGTTCAAATATCCACTGCAAAACGGAAAGAGTGTAAATCCAAGCGTCAGGTGGTTCGGGTTGCTGTTTTCCTTTTTGGTTTGAAGAGATGGGAGCAGAATTAGTTTGAGACATTTGATTAAATTATTCTGAAATTATAAAGTGGAATTAAGCAGGGCTTCAAACCACTTATTTAAGCGATCGCCATAGACAGAAAGAGAATACTTAGTCACCACCTGATCACGGCAAGCTTGACGATCAATTTTCTCAATTTTTTTGAGAGCATCAACTAAACCCTGAACACAATCTGGTTCCACCAGAAATCCTGTAACCCCGTCACAGATAATTTCCGTAGGACCACCCCGCCGATAGGCTATAACAGGGACACCGCAAGCTAGTGCCTCAATGACAACATTGCCAAAAGCTTCCATCCACCTTGGAGTTACGAGTAATGCTTGACTTTGACGGAGTTCTTGTTGTAATTCGGCTGTATTTAAAAATCCTCGGTAGTTAACTTTGGCATTTGGATATTTTTCGGTTAGAAATTGCCAATAGGCTTGATCTTGGAGAATGCCATATACCCTTAACTCTAAACCTGTGGTTTCGGAAACAGCGATCGCATCTTCAATTGCCTTTTCGGGAGAGATTCGACCCACCCATGCTATGTAATCTTGGGGATCGGCACAAAAACTGTAGAGTTCTAGATCAAGAGCATTACCAATGATACGGGCATTTAATAAGTCAAAGGTTTCAGCTTGAATTTGGGTGTGAAAAGCTAAAGATTGAGGAGAAGTTTGGGCAATTTGAGCGATCGCTCGATCCATCGTATCGGTTAATGAAGACATACTCACCAAATGGGCGATGGGAGTCTGAAAAAATGGAGTCAGATAAAATGGCAGCCAATCGTAGGCAAAATTTATGACAATATCGTAATCCTGTTGTAATGCCCTTACTCTTTCCCAAAGATTTGCCAATACCGAATTGTCAGGCAAGCACATAGCTTCGGTTCGTTCCAAAAATTGCATAGAAGTCTGCAACTGCCCAGAGACGGTTTGGAGTTCCATATCAGGTAATACAGAATGATCTGGAGCTAAGACTGTAACTCTATGACCTTTTAGTTGCAAAGACAAAGCCATATTTTTGAGGCTTAATTCTACGCCACCACCAAAACCTGAACCCAAAGGGGCAACAGGAGTTGAAACCAACAAAATGTTCTTAGTCCGACCGTTAATTATACTCATATCTCAATTTAGGTCTGTGCAAAACAATCATATTTTTAGTAGCCTATTTTTAGTATCTATTGTTACGGGATTAGTTTTGCAAAACTAGGGTATTGATCTGAAAAAAGTATTGTTTCTATAGGATGATTAAAAAATCTAATACTCATTTCTTCTCAATACTTTATGATTTCTCAAGGCGTTGTCTATTGTCTCACGGATAGTGAAGCTTATTTAGAAGCGGGCTTAATTAGTGCATTAACCCTTCGCAGGTTTGAACCTGAGTTACCGATCGCTATAATTTCTAATCTGCCTCAAATTAAAAGTATTGATCTAAAGTCCCAAAATATTTCTGCTAGATTTTTGAATGCCAATGAGTTACCTAAAAACAATGCTTTTATTTCACGATATCTGAAAACTCACCTGATTGAATTGAGTCCCTATACCGAGACCCTATTTTTAGATGCGGATATTCTGCCCTGTGCTGAAATTAGTGATCTTTGGGGTTACTTAAAAAATGCGGCGATCGCTATGGTCAAAGATCGATTACCCCTAGTAGAAATGTGCGATCACATCTCTGTAGAAGAAAAAAACTACACCCTTGCCCAAATTCCGCCAAACTCTACGCAGTTTAATAGTGGTGTCATGCTCTGGGAAAATAATTCAGCCATGCAAGAGCTATTTAAGCAATGGCAAAGGGAATGGGAAATCTATCAAAAACAAGACCAACTGGCACTAGTGCGGGCATTGCATCACTGTCAAATTACCGTCGCCGAAATTCCTCAAATCTATAATGTGTCGCCCATAGATTCTGTTGAGTTAATTGATGCGGGTCAGAAAATTCAACTTTTACATTGTTGGGGAGGGATGGTTGCTTCGGGAGAGTTTCGCCATATTGCCAATTCTCGCTATCCCGAAGTTATAGAGCGTGTCGATTGGCTATTACATCCTGAATAAATCAAATAAAACAAGCTCTGGGAATACTTAGAAAGGGATACAAACGGTGCTGCTGCCCTCTGGTTTGCTGAATAAATTAAATAAATAAAAGCCCTGAAACCTATATCTGGCAAGGGTTTAACAGAATTAAATGGTGGGTGGTAATATGGGTATAATTCTTGAGCTTTAATCAAGGGGAGCTTCTAGTGAACATATTTCATGATTTGATTAGCGATTTGTATAGAATTTTTAGTAACATAAGTCCAAGTGTTCGATCTCCTTTGGCAGTTTGCTTGGGAGCAATTCCGGGAGCATTAAGTCGTTACTATCTCACAATTTTACTTAATAAGTGGCTCGGCACAGATTTTCCCTACGGCACTTTTTTTATTAATATCACTGGGGCTTTAATTATGGGATTTGTGTTCACGTTGGCTGTGGAGCGATCGCTTATTTCTCCAGAGCTACGGTTACTAATTGCCACTGGCTTTCTGGGTTCGTATACAACCTTTTCGACATATGCTTTAGATTCTTCTTTGCTCTGGCGATCGGGCAGCCTCATTTCAGGATCATTCTATTGGCTGGGCAGTTCTATTTTGGGGGTAATTGGGTTAGAGCTAGGTAGTTTTTTGGCAAGAAAGCTATAAATAAGCGTCTAGTTTATTTTTATAAATATTAACTTTTCTCCTTACGTTCAGAATAGCGATCGCATAGATAATCCACTTTATCTCTCAGAATTATAGTGAATTTATATAGTTCTTCCATCACATCGACCAAGCGATCGCGGTAAGGAGAATCTTTCATGGTGCCATCTTCGTTAAATTCCTGATATGCCTTTGCCACAGAGGACTGGTTAGGAATCGTAAACATTCGCATCCAACGTCCTAAAATTCGCATGGTATTCAGCGCATTAAAAGACTGAGAACCACCGCTTACCTGCATTAGAGCTAAAGTTCTGCCTTGAGTTGGACGCACTGCACCGATTGATAAAGGAATCCAATCAATTTGATTTTTGAGAATCCCCGTAATATTGCCGTGCATTTCGGGACTAGACCAGACTTGTCCTTCTGACCACAGACTGAGTTTACGAAGCTCTTGAACTTTAGGATGGCTATCAGGCACACTGCCATAGATCGGAAGCTCGCGGGGATCGAAAAACTTCACTTCAGCTCCCATTTCGGTGATAATTCGGGCGGCTTCTTCGGCTGAAAGTCGGCTATAGGAGCGATCGCGCAATGAACCATATAAAAATAAAATTCGAGGTGGATGGTCAATCATAGGTTAGGAATTAGCAAGCTCTTTCAGGAAAATAATTTGGGCATCTCTGAGTTCAACCTCTGGATTTGCCTGTTGAACAATAACTAAGGATTGATCGTAGGACTTTCCTGTAAAAATCAAATAAGCAGCTAAAAAAGTTCCCGTTCGCTTTCTACCACTGGTGCAATGAACCACTACTCCTAAGCCTAGGTCATTTTGCTGCTGAATAAACTGACTTAAAGATGCAATTTGGTCAACACTTGGAGCAGTCCCTCCTTTTACTGGAAGCCAAAGATAAGGAAAGCCTATACGTTCATACATATCAAGATTAGAAGGGTCATCCATCACCGAGACAATCCCCCCAATGCCCATTCCCTTGAGTTCGTTCATCTCCGATTCTATTGGCTTACGAACTCCTGCTAATTTAGTGGGAATAACCCACCATAGATTTTGATTAATAGGTTCTGTTTCCATAATAATTAAGATGTCATTACTGAAATCAGGTTTTCTACTCTTGCTTTCACTTGATCTTGCACTTCTCTAAATTTCTCAATGGAATGCCCCTCTGGGGCGTCTAGTTGCCAATCTTCAAAAATATCTCGCAATACCCAAGCTTCAGGTAAATTCACGCCACAGCCACACAAGGAAATCACCGCATCAAAATCTTCAGGATTAAAATCACTAAGGGGTTTAGAAGTTTGGGAGCTGATATCTATCCCAATCTCTTTCATCACTTCCACTGTAATCGGATCAACCTGACTAGAAGCTAATCCAGAGCTGCTCACACCAATCTTATCCTTACCTAAAGTACGAGCGAATCCTTCTGCCATTTGCGATCGCCTTGAGTTTTTCTTACATACAAACATTACTTTTTTCATAATTTCTCCTATAAATCTTCCTGCAAATCTACTTGTAAATCTCGAAAACCATTAGAAAGTTGAGCATAAACGAATACTGCCAGTTGCGCTCCCAAAATTGGAGCCACCCAATAAATCCAGTGGTGCTGCCAAACTCCACCTACTAAAGTAGGGGCAAAGGAACGCACAGGATTCATACTGGCACCCGTAATGCTCCCCATACAAGCCGCTTCCAAGCCTACAGTGAGCCCGATCGCAATTCCTGCAAAACCACTATGAGATCTGCGATCCAAGCCCGATCCAAAAATTACCAGCATCAAGATAAAAGTTAAAATGATCTCCAAAATCAAAGACTGTAGCCAATTATCATGGAGTGGTATAGTTGCTCCCAAATTAGCAACCGAACCCAAAGAGAGCAAAAGCATAAGTGAAGCTAGAACTCCACCCAAAATCTGAGCAATGATGTAAGGCAAAACCTTAAAAGTAGGTAAAAAGCCACTACGCCAAAAAGCCAAGGTCACAGCAGGATTAAAATGCGCGCCGCTAATATGTCCAAATGTATAAATCAACGCCGTCACCACTGCTCCAAATACAAAGCTCACTCCTAAATGAGTTATGGCACCATTACTAATTTGATTGACCATGATCGCGCCAGTACCAGCAAACACCAAAATAAAGGTGCCGATCGCCTCTGCCAGCAGTTCACGCCAATCAGAATCAGATAGATATTTTGAACTTGATTTCATCAATCTTATATATCTGTTAACTTTTTCAGTAGGAAGTTTGCAATCATAGTATTCATTTCAAATAAATTTGATGTATTAAGTTTGGTCTAAAGTTTAAAAACTTACTTTCTTGTCTTGATCTCCGAGTAGGAGGTATGAGGGTTTGGAGAGTAATAGCAGTTAATCGTGTCGCCTTAATTAATATATGTTTATGGTTCTACCTAATGCCTTTAGTGAAAATCTTCATTTACTACTCCCAATTATATTTTAATAAAGTCAATATATCAAATTTTATTGATATGAAGAT
>CASBQR010000155.1 GCA_949127865.1 Synechococcales cyanobacterium PMM_0082 | reverse complement strand
ACTCTAAGTACCCGTACCCATATTTGCAAATGTGGCTGTGTGTTAGATAGAGACTTAAATGCTGCACTGAATATACTGGCTACTGGATTAAAAAATACGGTAGGGCATACCGAAATTTCTACGCCTTTGGATGAGTCCAACCTCTGCCAAATAGATGTAAGTCTATCTGGTAAGTTGGCTCGTTGAATTAGGAATCCCCATGCTTTAGCACGAGGAGTGTCAAAAATAGTAGATTTAATCTCCAAGATTGCTACAATCATCTTAAAATCGAGTTAAGAAATGCCTTGGGTTCGGATTATTAGTGCTCTTATTGCTATTCCTCTGGCTTTAATAGCGATCGCATTTGGAGGATGGGGCTTTACAATTTTATTCAGCTTGCTTATTTATCTAGGGCAGCAAGAGTATTTTCAGTTAGCCAGATCAAAAGGTGCAGAACCAGCAGTAAAGACTACTTTAGTTGTCAGTCAAGTTTTGTTAATAGTCTGCCAGATGAAACCAGAATTTGCTGATGCAGTTTTACCTATTGCGGGTACGTTTATTTGTTTTTATTTACTATTTCAACCTAAATTTGCCACGATCGCTGATATTTCGTCATCAGTATTAGGATTATTTTATGGTGGATACTTACCTAGCTATTGGATCAGGCTGCGGGGCTTGGATAGCCATATTAGTTACCCTTGGCAATTGAGCGAAGGTTGTGTATTTGTCCTATTGGCTTTTGCTTGCATTTGGGCTTCAGATATTGGTTCCTATACCTTTGGTAAGTTAGTGGGACGGACAAGATTATCGGATATTAGCCCTAAGAAAACTGTAGAAGGGGCAGCCTTTGGCTTACTAAGTTGCGTGGCAGTTGCACTTACAGGAGCCTATTATCTCCACTGGTCGGCATGGTACTTTACGGGCGGGGCATTAGGTTTGATGATTGGTGTTGCCAGTTTGTTAGGTGATTTAACCGAGTCAATGATGAAAAGGGATGCAGGCGTTAAAGACTCTGGACAGATTATGCCAGGTCATGGGGGAATTTTAGATCGGGCAGATAGTTATGTGTTTACAGCGCCGTTGGTATATTATTTTGCCACTATACTTTTACCGCTTTTACCTTCAAATAGTTTTCTTTAATTGCTTGACTTATAAATTGCTTGATTTATAAATTGCTTGACTCATAAATTGCTGAATTAGAACTAATGAATAAACGACTGCGGACATTGGGTCTGATCCTTACTCTGATTTTTGGATTAATGCCGCTATTGGCTCCAATTTTGCAAAACCTAGGAATTTTGGCAGATCCTAACGAATTTTTAAGTAATCC
The DNA here is from genome assembly GCA_949127865.1 of Synechococcales cyanobacterium PMM_0082. Lineage (GTDB taxonomy): Bacteria > Cyanobacteriota > Cyanobacteriia > Pseudanabaenales > Pseudanabaenaceae > PCC-7502. The sequence continues at coordinate 5,044 of CASBQR010000155.1, read as the reverse complement.
TATCCATGCAGTTCCTTCGTTTAAGTATTTATTTGGTACCGATCAACAGGGACATGATGTTTTAGCAAGGGCGATCGCTGGGGCGGGAGTGGCATGGCAAGTGGTAATAGCTTCGACAATTATTAGTGTGGCGATCGGTGTACCTTTGGGGATGATTAGCGGCTATCGGGGCGGATGGCTGGATCGGATTTTGGTATTTAGCATGGATGCTCTTTACACAATTCCTGGTTTATTACTATCAATTACGATCGCTTTTGTTGTGGGGCAGGGAGTATGGAATGCAGCGATCGCCCTCAGTGTTAGTTATATTCCCCAATATTTTCGGGTCATCCGTAATCAAACCGTTAGTGTCAAAACCGAATTATTTATCGAAGCCGCCCAAGCTCTAGGGGCTAATACTTGGACAGTTTTAACTAGGTACTTGGCACAAAACGTGATCCAAACTATTCCTGTGTTTTTCACCCTCAATGCCGCCGATGCGATTTTAACTTTAGCTGGATTAGGCTTTTTAGGATTAGGCGTTCCCGAAGACGTACCTGAATGGGGACACGATCTGAAACAAGCCCTCGATGCCCTTTCTACGGGTGAAAATATTTGGTGGACAACTTTATTTCCTGGACTAGCGATCGCCTTGATGGTAGTAGGTCTATCTTTGGTTGGGGAAGGCTTAACCCAAAAAACAGACTAAATAATTTGGGAGTTTCTTTAGGATTAAAATTCGGATTAAAATATAGATGGAGAACTGTTTGTGCCCAAAGTACCCACTGGAAACACTAACCCATCTGGGGCAAGGCTTTTAATTAATGAAATTTTTCATATTCATTTGATATTCAAGTTAAATTTTAGAGAAAAGAATAAAATATGCTAACTATTCCCAAACCTCAAACCATTAACTGGCAGCCGATTATCAAAGAATTTGAAGCAATTCTCGGAAAAAATAATGTAGTTCGCACCCGTGAAGATTTAGTTGCCTACGAATGTGACGGATTAACTAGCTATAAACAGCAGCCTGCTTTAGTAGTTTTACCCAGATCAACCCAAGAAGTATCACAAGTATTAAAAGTGTGCGATCGCTACTCAATTCCTTTTGTGGCTAGAGGTGCAGGTACAGGCTTATCAGGCGGGGCATTACCGATCGCCAACTGCGTGTTAATAGTTACAGCTTTGATGAAGCAAATTTTAGAAGTAGATTTAGAAAACCAGCGTGTCATCGTCCAGCCAGGTGTAATCAATAATTGGGTAACCCAAGCCGTAAGTGGAGCAGGATTCTACTACGCTCCCGATCCATCTAGTCAAATTATTTGTTCCATTGGCGGGAATATAGCCGAAAACTCTGGGGGTGTGCATTGCCTGAAATATGGAGTTACCACAAATCATGTTTTAGGACTAAAGGTAGTTCTGCCCAATGGCGAAATTATTGATGTCGGCGGTAAAATTCCTGAAATGCCCGGCTACGATCTCACAGGTTTATTTGTTGGTTCAGAAGGAACCCTAGGCATCACTACGGAAATTACCTTGAAAATTCTCAAAACGCCTGAAGCCGTCCATGTACTTTTAGCAGATTTTGAGAGTGTAGATGCCGCTGCCAGTACGGTTTCCGATATTATCAGTGCGGGTATTATTCCAGCAGGAATGGAAATGATGGATAACATGAGCATCAATGCTGTCGAAGATACAATCGCCTCTGGTTGCTATCCCCGTGATGCTGTTGTAATTTTGTTAATTGAGCTAGATGGATTAGAAGTGGATGTGGAAGAATGTTCCCGCCAAGTGGAAGCGATCGCCCGTAACAATGGAGCCAGAGATATTACTACAGCGATCGCCCCTGAACACCGCCTAAAACTGTGGAAAGGACGTAAAGCTGCATTTGCGGCAATGGGTAAACTCAGTCCAGATTATTATGTCCAAGATGGCGTGATTCCTCGGACTAAATTACCTTTGGTATTAGCAGAGATCGAGGAGTTGGGTAATAAATATGGTTATAAAGTCGCAAATGTCTTCCATGCAGGAGATGGCAACTTGCATCCATTAATCCTTTATGATAATTCTCAAAAGGGCGCATTAGAACAAGTGGAACTTCTCGGTGGTGAGATTCTGAAGCTATGTGTCAGAGTGGGCGGTAGTATCTCAGGAGAACATGGCATCGGGGCTGATAAAAAATGCTATATGCCAGAGATGTTTACTGATGCTGACCTAGAAACGATGCAGTGGGTAAGAGAGGTATTTGACCAAAAAAATCTTGCCAATCCAGGTAAAGTTCTTCCTTCTCCCCGCACCTGTGGCGAAGGAGCTAAACCATCTCATCACCAACTACTGGAAATTCCTAGATTTTAGCTATTTTAGGAAAAAAAAGGATACAGAAAAAACTTCTATATCCTACTTACCTCTTACTGGCTATTCGACTAAAAAATTAGTTTAAAGTTGAGGAACGTATCTTTCCTTCTCAGGAACTACGGTATATTCAGCAACTATCTGTCTAAAGTCATCACCACTTAAGGTTTCTTTATCAACTAAAATCTCCACGACGCGATCAATCGCTTCACGGTTATCTAACATAATTTTTAGAGCCATTTGATAGCAGCTCTGCACGATCGCTCGCACTTGACGGTCAATTTTAGCAGCACTATCTTCCGAATATTCAGAACGAGAAACTAAATCTCTCCCTAAAAATACCTCAGCATTGGGAGCTTCCATTGACATCGAACCCATGGTAGACATACCAAAGCGAGTCACCATTTGTCTAGCAATATTTGTTACCTGTTGCAAGTCATTACCTGCCCCTGTGGTCACTTCAGCATTGCCAAATACGACTTCTTCTGCTGCACGTCCACCTAAAGCTCCAGTGATTCGGGCAATAATCTGGGCACGAGAGATCAAAGATTGCTCATCGGAAGGAGTAAACCAAGTTAGTCCTGCCGCTTGTCCTCTAGGAATTAGAGTGACTTTCTGCACAGGATCATGATCCTTAATTAAAGTACCAACGATCGCATGACCAACTTCATGATAGGCAATTAAACGTTTGTTGCGACTATCGACTAAGGCTTTACCTTCTAAACCAGCGATTACCCGATCCACGGCATCATCAATTTCCGCCATAGTCATCGCCTCTTTCCGCCGCCGCGCAGTGAGAATTGCCGCTTCATTTAAGAGGTTAGCTAAATCTGCACCTGTAAATCCTGGTGTGCGCCGTGCGATCGCTTCCATAGAGATATCTGCGGCAATCTTTTTACCCTTGGCATGAACTCCTAAAACCTGAAGCCGCCCTTTAATATCAGGAGGATCAACAGAAATTTGGCGATCGAACCGCCCCGGGCGTAACAAAGCTGAATCTAAAACATCAGGGCGATTAGTAGCGGCAATCACGATCACACCTGTATTCCCTTCAAAGCCATCCATTTCCGTCAGGATTTGGTTGAGAGTTTGCTCCCGTTCATCATTGCCACCACCAATACCAGTCCCTCTTTGGCGACCGACGGCATCAATTTCATCAATAAAAACGATACATGGCGCACTTTCCTTTGCCTTTTTGAATAAATCACGGACACGAGAAGCGCCGACACCCACAAACATTTCCACAAATTCTGAACCAGATACCGAGAAAAATGGTACCCCAGCTTCACCAGCGATCGCTTTAGCTAATAAAGTTTTACCAGTTCCAGGAGGACCAATTAATAATACCCCCTTAGGAATTTTGGCACCAACAGCAGTAAATCTTTCAGGCTTTTTCAGAAAAGTTACAACTTCTTGTAGCTCTTCTTTTGCCTCTTCAATACCAGCCACATCATCAAAAAGTACGCCTGTTTTCGCATCCATGGAAAATCTAGCTTTCGATTTACCAAAATCCATTGCCTGTCCAGGTCCACCCATTTGACTAGAACGACGAAACAAGAAAAATAAACCGCCAACTAGGGCTATAGGGAAAATAAGATTACTTAAAAATCCCCAAATTTGCCCATTATTACTAGGAGGATAAACCGCCAAATCGACACCACTTTCTTTAAGCTTGGTCATGAGTTCAGGAGCATATGCAGGTAAATCCACCCTTGCTCTTTGCTCACGATTCTCTAGCTGCGGGTCTGTTGCCACAATAATGGCAGTACGACCACCTTCATAAATGTCCACCTTCCGCACCCGATGAGCATCTAAATATCCTAAAAATCTGCCATAACTTATCCGAGTATTAGCAGCATTAACATTCATCTGCGGTACAGCAGGACGGGCAAAAAAGTTTTGATATGCGAAAAATGCGATCACCAATACTGGCAATGACCACAATAGAATAGTTTTCCACGACTGCTTCATATTTAACCTGATTAATAATTGCTTAATTAAACTTAACTTAATTATCAACTATCTCTAGCCAGAATGGAAATCTGAATCTGTGGTTTATTTGGGCGGGAGTAGATCAAACAGTTTGGCTGCTCCTCCGATTAAAGCAATAATCACTGATACCAAAATCCCCCGATTGATAAACTCTTGGTTATCCAGCTGCTTACTAATGCCGCTAACTTTCTCGTCTAGGGTTCTAATTTCGCCTATAAATTTCTCATCTAAGGCTTTAATCTCCCCTGTAAACTTCTCATCTAGGGCTTTGATCTCGCCTGAAAGCAAAGCTTGCCCAATTTCTAACTTGGTGAGCCTCTCATCAATCTTTTCGAGTTTCTGATTAACTTCGGAAAACTGCCGATCTATTTTTTGATTGATGTCCGCAAATTGCCGATCCATTTTCTGCTCAATTTCCGCAAATCGCCGATCCATCTTCTGCTCAAAGCGAGATAAGACTTCTTCAAGAGTGTAGGTAGGAGTGTTGGTCATAAATTTAATCGAGCATATTTATCTTTGTTGCTAATTAATACTACATTTGATGTTTTTAATGCTGTCGAGATATTAGCTCATTTCCAACATTTTCTGGATTGGACGTAGTGCTGCTACCCGAATTGACTCATCTAGAATAATTTCAGGTGTGCGATTTTTCATGGCTAAATATAGTTTTTCTAAGGTATTGAGCCGCATGTGAGGGCATTGGTTGCAGGCACAATCTTGT
>CASBQR010000154.1 GCA_949127865.1 Synechococcales cyanobacterium PMM_0082 | reverse complement strand
CCTAAGAGGGAATAGTGAGCTAGAAACCTTATTTCAGAAAAAACTTTCGACGAGTTCTTCAGAAATTGCCCAAACCTTTACCTGCAAAGAATTTATCCTGCTTTTTATCCGTTAATAAGCCAGTAATACCTGATCTGCTCGAAGCATTTCCACCTAAAAATATTCAAAAGGTCATTGACTTAGTGGTAGCCTTGCTATATAGTTTACTAGTGGCTTAGTCTAGACCTTGGGTGATTATTAAATTATTGTATGAACAAACCAGTGAAGAAATCTGACAAAGTAATTCTAACCTTTACTTGTAATAGCGTTGATGCTGTTATGAGTAAGGGAGGAGATGGAGATTGGCACTTAGATCCAAATAGAGCTAGAAACTGCCAATATCTAGTGTGCTGTAGCTCTGTAGGTGCAAGGCGAGGATACGTATTTCTGATTGGCAAAATTAATGGAATCGAGTTTAGTAAACTAGACGAAAAAGGGCAGAAACGTTATGTCATCCAAATCTCAGAATGGGCAGAATTTGAACTTCCAAATAAACTATGGCCAGGTTATCAGAATCCTGTCTACTATACGACCTTGGACAATCTGAATATCGACATATCCACATTGGAAGAAAAATTTAAAAAGATCTCTAAAGTCGTAAATGTGTCAGATGTACAGTCTCATTCCTTAACAATCGCTCAAGCCAAAGCTGGCTTAGCTCAACACTACGGGGTCAGTCATGACAGTATTGAAATTATTATCAAAGGTTAGGCGCAGATTCAGGGAGCCTCCGTAGGTTTCTACACACTTTACTGTATCTCTCCTGCTTCGGGCATCGAACAGAGAACTGTAAAAGATGAAAAAAAAATCGATGACTTGATTGGAAAACAACATAAATTATGAAGACAACAGAAATGAATCTTGAATCACTAAAGTTTGTGAAAAACATTGATGCTGGCAGTACTTGGGCTTACCGAGATTGGGAAAAAGACACAAAGCAGAAACTGAATTGGTCAAGGGGACTTGGACATGAACACAATGCAGATAAGGCTGAGGTAGGTGATCTCATTTTGCTTGTACAAAGGGCGAGGGTAACACACCTTGTTAAAGTTATGAGTGTTTCTTGCCAAATTGTCGACGATGGACATTGGGGAATTATTAGAGAGGTTTCTGTAATATGGGTCGCTGATTTTACTCATGAGTCATTTATCCCTAGAGATCAAGATGTATTTGGCTGGAATCGGACGTGTCCTCGAGGGACTAAGATTGTTGAGTTAGAACATCTGAAATACAGCACATTTCTTGAGCTTTGGCATTCTCTAGAAATCTTTCAGAGGCACGTTGCTGGGATGCTAGGACTCACCATCTAAACCAGAAACTGCTTGATTAACATGAATCGGTGGAAGTATCTTGGAAGATTATCCACCGATTCACATCTGACTTGCAACAGACCCTGATACAGAATAAAAAGACTATCTTCATTCCTAGTCGTTGGTTTGTTAAAGAGTGAAAGAATTACAAATTCTATTACAGCCCGAAAATTAAGTGGAGGTAATTCCTAATGAAATCCAACATAACAATCCGCTATGACAAGATCGGCGATATTCTCTACATCGATCAATGCGTACCTTATCCAGAACAAGAATCAGAAGAAATTGGCGATGAAATCATTGCACGACTCAATCCTGATAACGGCAACATTGAAAACCTAGAAATTCTATTCTTCTCTAAACGTCTACAAACCCAAAATATCTTTGAACTACCAATAGTCGCTCAGTTACAACTTGCCAGTTAACACCTTTTATTTTTCACCCATCACCAGAAATTTTAACTGTAGTGTATTAGCGCGATCACATCCTGATTTTATCCCAGCCAATTTTCCACAACCAAACTTGGCACACGCGAAAACTCACGCACATTGGCAGTAACAACCATTAAATTCAAAGCTAAACCATGCGCCGCAATCAGCAAATCATTCGCTCCAATCGGTATTCCCTCCCGTTCCAAATATGTCTGAACCTCAGCATAATGAAACTCAATTGGCGACTCAAGCGGCAACACCGTAATCACCTCAAGAATTTGATCCACTTGTTGCTTTAAACGCAGCGAACTATTCTTTTCTGCACCAAATCGCAACTCAGAAGCAACAACAATACTCGTGAATATTCTAGTCTCTCCAACTTCAGCAATGCGTTCAGCAATTTTCCCAGATGGATGTTTCACCAAATCCGAAACAATATTTGTATCCACCAGATAGAGATAAGTCACAGCTAAAATTGAATATCATCAAGTGGAAGTAAGCCTTCATCAATATCTGGCAGAGTTGCCAATAATTCCAATAAAGATCTTTTTTAAATGGCTCAATAATTAATCTCTCCCCTTCCTTCTGAATCACCACATCATTACTAGGCATTTTAAAGGCATGAGGGATATTTAGAGTTTGATTGCGCCCATTATGAATTAAACGAACTTGCTATTGACTAATCATAGTTTTCATTTTTATCCCACCTATATTAGTAAAATCTGACATTTAGTTTAGCTCCATTAACTCGCTATTAAAATAATTAAACAAATTGATTTGAAGCAATCTCATTACGCTCTTGTACTCTTTGTTTTCATCCATCACCAGAAGCTCTAACTAAGGGGTATCAGCGCGATCTCATGGCTTTTGTAACTGCTGTTGGCGATCGCTATTAAGCTAATTTTTGCTTAGGGTAGTTTTGGTTGATTGGGATAATTATTTAGCTGTTCACTTATGTCATATAGATAGTCGGGTTTTTCTAATTAACCTAAATAAGCTTGATTAACCAGTAATCTCCTTGGAGGGTTACTAATCCTTTTTGAGCCTCAGATAATAAGCATTCAAGGTCTTGGTTTTCTATATCAATGATGGTTTTGTAGATGAGTTCAAAGTTTAGGCGATCGCTCTTATCTATGATTGTAAATTTACCGTTTTTAGTATGATTGAGTTTAGCGATTTCCTCTTTGCCGACTTTGCCATTAATTTCGGGTTCACGGGCATCCCGCAGGAGATGAAACTGATAGTCTGGGTGGTTGATTGTGAGTTGATTAAAGTTTTTAATACGGCTAGTGAAAGTAGATCCATTTAAGTTCAGAAAGGCTATTACTTGATTTTTAGCTGTTATTAGGATGTGTTCGGGGAGTGTTTTGCTGCCTAAGCGCAGGTGATCTAGATCTACTTGAAATGCTTCCATAATTGTCGCTAGTTTACCGATGTCATCTGTATCACTAATGATGGTGGGGCGATCGTAGGTTTCTGAGAGTTCAGCTATTTGGGTTTGAAAATAGCCAGTGAGAGCATCTGGCTCTGGATCGATAATAAAAGGAGAGACAAGTTGGGCAATCTGTTTCAAGATCGATTCCAGTTGTTCTACTCTCGTTTCGATGGAGATGTTTAAATTGTCGGGCAGAGGGATATTATTGTGTTTGTGACGATAGTATGCCGAGGCACGGTTGAGGATGGCTCTGATTGAGTTTTGACTGAGGATATCATTTAGTTCTTGAGGAGAGAAGAGAGTGCTTAGATTTATATTTCCAGCTTTGATTTGCAGAATTTGCTTCAGTTTATCGGCACTGGGTCGATTGAGTCTGACTTCGTATTGAGAGATACGATCTACGACGGAACCATCAAAATTAGCTTGGAATTGATCCCAGCGATCGGGAAAGAGATTGAGAATAACGAGACTATTGGGAACGTGGGTTAGGAGTTCTTTAACTGCGTCGCCAAAATTTTGGAGGATTGAGCTATTGTGGGCTTGCCCTAATCCTTCTAGTTGGTCAAAGACGATGATTAGAGGTTGATCGAGGATGGAGAGTTTAGCAAAAACGGCGATCGCTTCTAGGGAAAATTCTTCTCGACTCATATCTTCTTGCCAGTTTGTCAGTCCAATGCTGGCGGCAGCTTCGGGTTCAAGTTCTTGGGCGGCTAGCCATCGGCGGGTGAGGTCTTTTTTCGTGGGGTCGGTGTATCTGCAATAACGGATAATACCTGCCAAGATTGTGGTGGAGTATCCTGCATTACTGTAATTGGAGTTCCACCATTCAGTGATGAAGCGTTCGATATAAGTCCAGCTATCTAAATTCTTCTGGGTGCCTTCTTTTCCCAACCTTTGATAGAGGCTAAGACTATCATTTTTGAGGTTCGTAAGGATTTCATAACCTTTTTGGGTGGCTTGGAATTTGGTGGAGGTGCTGAGAATGTTAATAAAGCTATTGGCAATCAGCAGTTCGAGTTGAGTAAGGTCGCTACCTGAGACTTTCTCGGCAAAGGATTCGAGGATGCGGGAATAGGTGTGATGTAGGACAGAGGTAGCGTTATTGGGCTGACGGATAAAAAGAAGGCGGTTAGTGTTTAGGAGTTCTTTAGCAATCCGCATGATCAGATGGGTTTTGCCCGATCCTGCTTCTCCAATGATGACTGTGCCTCGGCTTTGGTGGTTGATATCAGCTTGAATTTGGCTCAGGGCGAATTTTAGGAGGTTATACTCAGATTCATAGACGCTCTGGAAATCGGGGTGGGTTTGAAATGGGTTATCAACACGGCTACTATCAAAGGGATTTTGAATGTTTGTTTGGGTAGGGTCTGGCATGGTGAGTTTGAGATAAAGCTGATAGGTAAATTCGGTATCGTAACGGGCAGTATGAGCTTGGTTTTGATTTATGCGCCTGTTTTTAACTTTCAGATTGAGGTGCTTACTAAGGTAATCGAGGGAGTAACTGGTAAGGTTAGAATATTTTTGTTTTGCTAACTGCCATGTACAACTAAACTTTAGCTTGGGGATGGGGATTTTAGCTCTGATATAGCTGTTTTCGATTACTTGGCGATCGTGTTCGGCATAGTGGCAGATGATAGTTTTATTTTCGGCGATCTTAGTAAGGTCGGTGACGATTTCAGCTAAAGGTTTAAGCTTTAGTCGTATATGGCTATTTTTGGGATTTCCTGCGGTGAAGGCTTCATAGATTAAGGTGCCATTATGGTCTAGGATGGCAATTTCTCTGAGTTCTTCTATACCTTCGGTGTCTAGGACTATAAACATTAAGTAGTTTGATCGAGTTTTAATAGGAATTAATTTATATTACTTACTATTAGTCATCGTTCAACCAGATACCCATCTTTAAAGTACTTACAGCAACTTAATTTCAAGTCTGCCCCAAAAAAGTTTACAAGGCTTAACCACTACTCTTAATATGTATACTTATGTCTGTATTTCTTACTGCTTTTTGAATTTGGAATTGCTGTAGATGGGGGAATATATCATGGGCTACACACCCTAGAGTAAAGATACATACAGGTGGAAATTATTACTCAAATGCTTTTAGAAATAGAAAATCTGAAAATTCAATATCAATCCAAATCTAGGGCGGCTGTTGAAAATATCAATCTGCATTTAGAGGCGGGGGAAAGCTTAGGATTAGTAGGCGAAAGTGGTTGTGGAAAGTCAACTTTGGGGCGATCGCTCATTCAATTATTACCAAATGGAGCAATATGGCAAGGTGAAATTAAAGTTGATGGGGAATCGTTATCTCTGAGTTCAACTTTGGCAGATTTACAGCATTGGCGAGGCGAGAAAGTTGGCTTAATTTTTCAAGACCCCATGACGCGCTTAGATCCATTGATGACTATTGCTGATCATGGCATCGAAGTATTGCGATCGCATTTTCCGAATATTACTAAACAAGCAGCAAAGCAAAAAGTTCAAAATACCCTAGCCTCGGTAAATATCGCCCCCAATCTGATTAATCAATATCCCCATGAATTTAGTGGTGGTATGCGGCAACGGGTAATGATCGGCTTAACCTTGCTCTTAAATCCGACTTTACTAATTGCTGACGAGCCGACTACCAGCTTAGATGTGACCATCGCTGCGGAAATTTTGGCAGAACTTACTCTTTTGCGCTCCTCTCAGAATATGGGCTTAATTTTGATTACCCACGATCTAGGTTTAGTTGGCAAATATTGCGACCGCATGGCAGTCATGTACGAAGGTGTAATTGTGGAGACTGGCAAAGTTAAAGACATATTTAAGAATCCTCAACATCCCTATACCCAGAGTCTGTGGCGATCAGTCATTCATTTTTCTGATACTTCGGATAGTTCTCAACCTAAGTCTTTAATTGATCCAAATCCCCTCGTCAAAATTCAGGATTTAACTAAACTCTATGTCTCTGGCAACTGGATAACGGGACGGACGGTGAAGGGCATTGAGAATGTGAGTTTACAAATTTCCGCAGGGGAAGTTGTGGGGGTAATTGGTGAAAGTGGATCGGGGAAAAGTACAACAGGACGGGCAGTTTTGCAATTAATTAAGCCCGATTCTGGTTCGGTAGAATTTAATGGTGTGGAATTAACAAACTTAGGGAAAGCAGATCTACGCCAAATGCGATCGCAAATGCAGATGATTTTCCAAGACCCCAAAGCTTGCCTGAATCCCTATATGAATATTTTTAGAGCCGTAGCTGATCCTTTGCTAATTCATCAAATCGAAAAGAATTTAAAGGACTGTAAACCCAGAGTCTTAGATATTTTAGATAAAGTGGGATTACCTAGTACATTTATGGATCGCTTACCCAAAGAACTATCTGGCGGACAACTGCAAAGAGTAGCGATCGCCCGTGCTTTAATTACGAAGCCCCAGTTTTTAATTTGTGATGAGCCTGTGAGTATGTTAGATGCCATCATTCAAAGCCAAGTTTTAGAACTGATGACCAACCTTAAGCAGGAATTTAATCTGACCTATCTCTTTATTACCCACGATCTGGCCGTAGCTCAATCTTTTTGCGATCGCCTGATCGTCATGTACCAAGGCAAAATTGTGGAATCAGGTACTACAGATATTTTGATTAATCCTCAGCATAGCTATACTCAAAGCCTCGTCGCTTCTATTCCCCGCTAAATTCCGCCCAAGTTAATCCTCTGGCAATATAAATAGGTTGATTGGGATTGTAAGGAGCTTGGAGGCGATCGATACTGATAATTTTTGCATCCTCTGGGATCACGGGAATATCTGGGTCATAGGCGGTGGCTCGGCTGAGGCAGCTAGAAAACCCCTTAAAAATCATAATCTCTTCGGTTGTCTCTTCGGTTTCATCAACGCTAATAGTCACGAGCAGAACTTCTTGCGATCGCTTTGCTGTATATTGCTCTAATTGTTTTTGAATACTCATTTTTAAAGATATTTACCACTAGAATTTAGCTGAACTAATTAATGTTTTGACACTCCTCGTTCTAAAGCACGGGGATTCCTAATTCAACGAGACAACTTACCAGATAGACTTATATCTATTTGGCAGAGGTTGGACTCATCCAAAGGCGTAGAAATTTCGGTATGCCCTACCGTATTTTTTAATCCAAGAGCCAGTATATTCAATGCAGCATTTAAGTCTCTATCTAATACACAGCCACATTTACAAATATGGGTACGTGTACTCAATGTTTTCTTAACCAATGTTCCACAGTTAGAACAATTTTGGCTTGTATAGTGAGGTGGCACTGCAATCGTGACCTTACCAAACACCTTGCCAAAATACTCAACCCATTGTCGAAACATTGACCAACTTGCATCACTGATTGACTTGGCTAATTTATGATT
>CASBQR010000153.1 GCA_949127865.1 Synechococcales cyanobacterium PMM_0082 | reverse complement strand
GGGTCGCATTCCTCACTATAAAATGCCGTAGAGGGAAACTTTGGAGTACCTCGAAGGAAGTTCTTGATATCCTTAACAGGACTCGGAAGCCTAGACCATACCGCTTGCGGTTGCTGTAGAAGCGTCACTTTAATCTAGTTCAGCGATTACATTTCCCTTTAACACTATGCCCAGATATACAGGAATTTCCAGTGAAGCATTTAGACATCCTCTAGATCGCCAAGCAGAACAATCATTACGAAGTGTTCCAGGATTTGATCTAGTTGCAACTAAGTTTATAGAATTTCTCTACGAACGTCCCCAGCTTATTTATCACACAGGTAATAGTATCCAAGTAGGAGCTAGGCAATATTCCACCCTGTATGGCATATTTCGTGAAAGCGTTAAGGATCTTGATGTATCGCCTGATCCAATTTTATTTGTATCGCAGAATCCTAGTGCCAATGCCTATTCCATGGGACAAGAGCATCCCTATATTGTGATTAATTCAGGATTGCTAGATCTTTTAACTGAGGAGGAATTACGGGTAGCGATCGCCCATGAATTAGGACATATTAAGTGTGGGCATACTATACTTACGCAAATGGCAACGTGGGCAATGAGTGTAGCTTCTGCTATTAGTGAAATGACCTTTGGCTTGGGTAATGTGGTCAGTAGTGGTTTAATCTATGCCTTTTATGAATGGCGACGTAAGGCTGAACTTTCTTGCGATCGCGCGGCATTGCTAGCCACAGACAATCTTGATTTGGTAATGACCTGCATGATGAAAATTTCTGGAGGTAGTAAAGCCTATATGCATGAACTAAGTTTGCCAGAATTCATTCGTCAATCTCAATCCTATCAAGAATTAGATCGAGAAAATCTTAATCAAGCTTATAAATTTTTACTTTATAACGGCGGTATAAATTCTGGGGAAATGCTTAGTCATCCGTTTCCAGTAGATCGAATCCATTATCTCCAAGAGTGGGCTAAATCTGAAGAATATCGTCAAATTAAACTAGGGAACTACAAATGCTCGAATTCAACAGGAGCTGTAGATGTAGATTCTCCAGAAACTGAAGCAGCCAGACTTCGCCGTCAAATTGAAGAATTACAACAACAAATTAATAAAATTCAAAAATAAAAAAGGGGGATTTCTCCCCTTAGTAAATAATCTAAAAATTAAATAACCTTATTTATTAGGCTGAGGAGTCATGCGTAGATAAGGTTTTAAAGCTGTGTATCCCTTAGGAAACTTAGCCTTTATTTCTTCAGGGTCTTGGATTGAAGGGACAATCACACAGTCGCCACCATCTGTCCAGTTCACTGGGGTAGCCACACTATAGTGATCGGTTAGCTGCAAAGAATCAATTACTCGCAAAATTTCCGCAAAATTTCGTCCAGTGCTGGCGGGGTAGGTCAAAGTTAAGCGCAGTTTTTTGTTGGGGTCAATAATAAATACAGATCTAACTGTCAAAGTATTATTGGCATTGGGGTGAATCATGTCATATAAATCGGAAACCTTACGATCTGGATCAGCCAAAATCGGAAAATTTAGCTTTGAACCTTGGGTTTCTTCAATATCTCCAACCCAGCCATTATGAGATTCCACATCATCAACACTGAGGGCGATCGCTTTAACATTACGAGCATCGAATTCTGGTTTAAGTCTGGCAACCTCTCCCAATTCAGTAGTACAAACTGGGGTGAAATCCTTGGGGTGTGAAAATAAAATTGCCCATTGATCACCAATCCACTCATGGAATTTAATTACGCCATCAGTAGAGTCTTGAGTAAAATCTGGGACAACATCACCTAAACGAAGTGTCATATATCGGTATTCCTAGAGTAGTAGTGTAGATTTTGATCATATCGTAAATGCGATCAATTTATTGGTTATTAAGCTTATTTAAAGAATTTAGGCTTTTAATTGACATGATATTTAAAGTCTGTAATTATTTTTGAACTGCGGATCTGGCGGAATTGGTAGACGCGCATGTTTCAGGTACATGTGCCGCAAGGCTTGGGGGTTCAAGTCCCCCGTTCCGCATCTACTCTACTTTTGCTCTCGATTACTCATCAGCTCGCTGCGACTTAACGACAATTGTAAGCATTGGCGGACGAGATTTCAGTTTATATCGCCCAAAACATTGTGCAGCTTTTACAAATACTTCCATAAAAGTCAGGCTAAACAGATATTAGAAATTGCTAAAACTATATTAGAGAACGATGATAAATGAAATTGCTGCCCATATATTTCAGGTGACGGGAAAGAAATTAATCGATCCCACTCGACAATCTGTAAGTGGTGGCAGTATAAATCAGGCTTTTTTATTGAGCGATCGCTCCCTTAGTTTCTTTATAAAAACTAATACTGCTCCTAGAATTGGGATGTTCGAGACAGAGGCGATCGCTCTTGAACAAATCCACAATACGCAAACAATTCAAGTACCTAGACCAATTTGTTGGGGGACAACTGCGGGATTATCTTACATCGTCTTGAACTGGCTTGAATTTGGTCAGCAGAGTAATCAGAGTAATCAGAGTAATTGGGGGCAATTTGGGCAACAACTAGCAGCAATGCACAAAGTTACCAGTAGTGCGGGGTTTGGCTGGGAACAACAAAATACCATTGGCTCAACTCCCCAAATTAATGATTGGAAAGCTAACTGGGTGGACTTTTTTATTGAAAATCGGTTGTTGTATCAATTAAAACTAGCTAGGCAAAAAGGATTAAGAGCGATTATTTCTGATCAAGAGCTAACAGAATTAATTCCTAAATTTTTTGAACACTATAGCCCTCAACCATCAATGGTGCATGGAGATTTGTGGTCGGGCAATGTCGGGTTTGATCGGCTTGGGGTACCAATAATTTTTGATCCTGCTCTTTATTTTGGCGATCGGGAAGTAGATCTAGCTATGACCGAATTATTTGGGGGATTTCCTTCCCAGTTTTACCAAAGCTATAACCAAACTTTCCCCCTAGATTCAGGCTATAAGCAACGCAAAACCGTTTACAACCTGTACCATAT
>CASBQR010000152.1 GCA_949127865.1 Synechococcales cyanobacterium PMM_0082 | reverse complement strand
ATATTGGGGGCTCTTACACATGTCTTTCGCAATGATCCTCTTTTTGTCTGAATTCTTTTTAACCTGAGTTGTTACATACATTCAAACATTATTAAAAGCCAAATGTTTGGAGATCGTTATTTCATATGCGTTCTATAAAATTCCAAACCTAAACTTGAAGCAGAAGTGATTCTAATATTAAATGCCTTGGAAGACGCAAAAAGTATTTACCAAAAATCTATAGATGACAAATACAAGTTTTGATAAAACAGTTAGAAAAAAAAGCTAACTTTCTTAAATCTACTTTTGGTTTAAGGAAATGTTATTAAGGAAATTATGCTCAGCGATCGCTTTGCCCTCGTTCATTAAATAGTCAAAAAATGTCTGTGCCACAATTGATAATTGCTTTCCTGCTGGATAGACTACATACCAATGCTGCCGAATAGGAAAATGCTCAACATCTAAAACAACAATCTCACTATTCATACTTTCTGAGGTTAGAGAATGCCGAGATAAAACTGATATGCCCAAGCCCCCAGCGATCGCTTGCTTAATTGCCTCATTACTCCCTAAATCAAGCTTAACCTTAGCTGAGAACCCATGATTATCAAATAACTTTTGTACTGCCTGTCTGGTGCCAGAGCCTGGCTCTCTCATAATAAATAGTTCATCGGCTAGAGTTTTAAGTGGAATATTTTTCTCCTGTGCTAATCGATGCGATCGTGGAGCTACTACTACTAAAGGGTTTTCCAGAAATGGAACTACACTTACATCAAAGTCATTGGGAATTTGACTCATTACATACAGATCATCTTCGTTATTTACCAATCGCTCTGAGATCCCCTCATGGTTAGTCACCTTCATTGATATATCAATTCCTGGATAATGTTGTGAGAATAAACCCAATAAGCGTGGAATAAGATATTTAGCCGTAGTAATCACAGATAGGCGGAGTTTTCCTTTCTTTAATCCTTTTAAGTTAGAAACTGTACTCTCAAACTCTGAAAGCTTCTCAAATATATCTTTACAGGTAATAAATAATTCTTTGCCCGCCGTTGTTAAATAAAGGCGTTTCCCAACCTGCTCAAATAGCGGTAATCCCACCGCTTTAGATAATTGTTTGACTTGCATTGATACAGTGGGTTGGGTCAAAAATAGCTCTTCTGCAGCTCTAGTAAAGCTGTTATGGCGTGCAACTGCCTCAAAAACTTTTAACTGATGGAGTGTTGCCTGTCTCAATTGTTTACTTTTCCAGTGTTATAGATATCTATCTATCATAATAGGCGATCGGTACGAAAATCTATAATGTAATCAAAATCTCTTAAAAATTTTAAATATACTTACAGCACATAAAGTTTCCACTGAAAACCGCTACTACATTTCTAGCTTGCCCTGTAATCTCACCCAACTCTTCCAAACTACTGCCATCACTCAAATTTCGAGCAGTATAACAAGTGTTGTTGCTTTTTTAGTATTAGATTATAGGTAAGTTAAAAGTCAATTTTTAAAGTAGGGATCGAGCAATTTGGTCGACGCGATCGCCTGTAAGTGGATGAAGCCAATCGGGAGCAATTTCTGCTAACGGTATCATCACAAAGCTGCGATCGCACATTCTCGGATGAGGAATCACCAAATCATCAGTATTTAGGATGTAATTGGCATAGAGTAATAAGTCTAAATCGAGAGTGCGAGCATCCCACTTCGTACGGCGGACTCGCCCAAACTCTATTTCTACTTGCAGTAATACTCCTAAAAGCTCTTGAGGTGTTAGGCTTGTGGCTAAAAGAGCGCAGCCATTAATATAGTCAGGCTGGGGCGTAGTTGAGAGCGTTATAGCTTTAGTGCGATGCCAATTGGAAACGGATTGGATTTCAATTTGGCTATGCTGATCGAGTTTATCAATTGCCTGTTTCACAATCTCTAAGGAGTTACCTAGATTACTGCCAAGGGCGATCGCACAAAGTTTCATCAACTCTAATCCCTACTCTGAGCCTACAGGTTGCCGCTCAAGTGTAGCTCCCAAGCCTCGTAACTTCGCCTCTATTTGATCGTAACCCCGATCTAGATGATGTAATCCTTGCATGTGGGTTTCACCTTCTGCGGCTAATCCTGCCAAGACCAAAGCTGCCGAGGCTCGGAGATCTGTTGCCATGACTGGCGCACCACAGAGAGCGCTGACACCTGTTACTACGGCAATATTACCTTGGAGCTTAATATTTGCGCCCATGCGACATAATTCTGCTACATGCTGCAAACGGTTTTCAAATACAGTTTCTTTAACCGTACTATTACCTTCGCTGAGGGTAAGCAAAGCCATAAATTGAGCTTGCATATCCGTAGGAAATCCAGGGTAGGGAAGAGTTTCAATATGGGTATGGCGATACTTGGGCGCACCTTCGACTCGGATACGGCTAGAGGATTCTAAAACTACCTTCGCTCCAATTTCCTCAAGTTTAGCGATCGCTGCGGTTAAGTGATCGGGAATCACGGGAGACATGGTAATAGTTGAGCGGGTAATAGCGGCAGCAACCATGAATGTAGCAGCTTCAATGCGATCGGGAATAATAGAAAAATCCGATGAATAAAGGTGGGGAACGCCCTCAATAGTTATGGTTTTGGAACCTGCACCTCGAATCTTTGCTCCCATGGATCGGCAGAAATTAGCCAAATCAGATACCTCTGGCTCCTGAGCGCAGTTTTCAATAACTGTTTCGCCTTCTGCGAGGGTAGCAGCCATCATTAAGGTTTCTGTAGCCCCAACACTAGGATAATCTAGATAAATTTTGGCACCTTGTAACCGAGATTTCCGAGCATAGGCTTGGACAATCCCTTGATCGATAATTACATCGGCACCTAATGCTTGTAAGCCCTTAACATGTAGATCGACAGGACGAGTGCCAATGGCACAACCACCGGGCAATGGGACACGAGCTACACCTAAACGGGCTAAGAGTGGACCGATTACAAAGAAACTGGCACGCATTTGGTTTACCAAGTCGTAGGGAACATGGGATTGGGAGATATGTTTAGCGTCTATATCTAAGGCACCACGATCGCTTGTAACTTTGACACCTACTGCCTTCAGAATTTCAATCATTTTCTGTACATCTACGATTCCAGGCACATTACGGATATGAGAAGTACCTGAACATAATAGAGTTGCAGCCATAATTGCAAGGGTGGAGTTTTTGGCACCACTGATGGAAACATGACCGTTTAGGGTGGCTTTTCCCTGAATGCGAAGAACAGATTCAGGGCGATCCTGACTGTTTGGCAACATTGTTTGTATGCTTTCAGATTTTGTAATTGACAAAATACCCTTAACCCTCACAATTAATTTAATTTGGCTTAGATTCTACTCTATAGTTTCCGAAATGTATTTTTTTTTCTTAGTTTTTTTGATTATTACTTTCAGATTTACTATCTTCGCCCTTGGGGATCATGCCACTAAAACTAGCAATTAGGGCGATCGCTACCCACCATAAAATCTGAACTTGAGGACGGAACCACACTGTATCAAATAAACCTTGAACCATCATCCCCGTAATTAGACTAAAGGACGCAATCATCCATAATCCTGCACTGATGTTGTGTTGACGGGCATAATTGATTTGTCGCCAACCCTGTCGAATCACCATAACTAAAAACCAGACATAGCAAGCTAAACCTATAAAGCCTGTTTCCACGGTAATTTCTAAAGGTACAGAGTAGGTGCCTAAAGCACTGTAGCCCGGACGTTGAAAATAGGGATAGATTTTATTAAATGCCCGATTGCCAGTGCCAATTCCTAGGAAGGGACGCGCTTCGATCATCTTCTGCACGGCTGCCCAGACATTCATGCGGTAATTGCTACTGCTATCGCCTCTACCCAGAAAACTACTAAAGAATCGGGTACGTTGGGAGGGTACCAGTAGAATGCTTGAAACCATGACGCTCAAGGTGACAGCGATAAAACTAGGAATTGTCCATTTTGGTAATTTATACTTGCTACTCCACCAGTAGATCAGTAAAACGACTAAAACTAAAACTTCTGCATATAAGCCATATAATCCTGCTCGACTATAGGTTTCGCGGATACAGAGAAAGCTCGCGATCGCAACTATAGCCGATATGCATTTAGCTCCCCAACTCTGCCACAGGATCATCCCCACTACACCAAAGGGAATTGCGGGTAAAAGATAGCCTGCTAGTAGATTGGGATTTCCTAAAAAACTATAAACCCTTGTAGTCCCAGCTAAATCTGAGGTGGGATCTGTCCATGTTGCCAGTTCTTCGGCGCCAAAGAACCATTGCCTGAGTCCATATATGACCACTAATAAAGTTGAAAGTAAGTATGTGCCGATCAAGAGCGATCGCCAATTTAATTTAGGAAAGCCGAAAGGTGAATTTAAACTTAAAATGCGGCTCATCGTAGCAAACATCAAAAGGTATAAAGTGAGTTTTATCCATCCTTCCAAAGCCTCACGGCGCACAGGTGAAAATATGGTCGCCAAGGTCGCAACTAGCCAATAGCAGATTAGGGGTAAATGTAGAGGTGTTTTAAGTGATGCATCTGTCACTAGTTCGCCCAACCACATTAATATCCACAAAATCGCGATCGCCACTGTGAATAAGCCCGTTTGATTATTGGATAGATATGGTAAAAGTGCCAGTAAGATCACCAAGAGCGATCCTAGCAATCCTGCTCCCACCAAATAACTTGCCTGTTGCCACCTTGCCAGCTTTTCCCCAAATGCAAAAATCTGACTATTTTGCCAGTAGGATTTCAACCATGACGGAAAGTTGAGGTTAATCATAGGAAGCTATAAAATCTGGCTAAGGTTCCCAAGGGTGCAGGTATCATCTCGCCCCGCATATCCAAAATTTGTACTAAAACTAAGTAGCCCACGCCTAATAAAATGGCAATAGCTCCCGTGAAAACTGCCAACCATTGCGATCGCTGCATATAAATCTCTACTATCAAAACAAAGCTAATCCTAACCTATATCATGATTTCAAAGTTCAACATCTAAGGTTTAGCTCAGTTGCGAAAATACTCGAATGATTTCTTGGATATTAATGGGCTTGCTCAGGTAATCATCCATCCCTGCATCTAAACAAGATTGCCGATCGCTTTCCAAAACATTAGCGGTCATGGCAATAATAATCGGTTGGATATTAAGATTTTGGCGAATCCATCGAGTCGCAGTTAATCCATCCATTTCAGGCATTTGCATATCCATCAAAACTACGTCATATTTTTGAGCCTCTAATGCTCTGATTGCTTCTAGTCCATTATTAGCAATATCCAATTTATAGCCTAGTTTTTTAAACGTGAAAATCGCCACCTTCTGATTAATAGGATTATCTTCTGCCAACAGAATAGACAGAGGTAATCTCTCTCCTAATTTTTGAGAAATAGCAGGCTCTGGTTCGGATGATATTGCTGCGATCTTAATTGGGGCAGGCTCAGTAACAATAATAGTGAAATAGAAAGTTGCGCCTTGGCTATAGGAATTTGGCACCCAAGCGGTCGGAGGATTTCCGCCAATTTGACCAAAGCTCTCTACCCAGATTGTTCCTCCCATCAACTCAATCAAACGCTTAGAAATAGCTAGCCCTAGCCCTGTACCTCCATATTTACGACTAATAGAAGCATCGGCTTGGCTAAAAGGCTGAAACAAAATTGCTAGGCGATCGCTCTGAATACCTATACCTGTATCAGAAACAGCAAACATCAGTTCATGATTATTTAATGATTCACCTGATAGATTAGGTAACAGCTTGCTAGATATGGAGATGGAAATCAGCCCTTCAGGTGTAAATTTAATGGCATTGCCAACCAAGTTTAAAAGGATTTGGCGAAGGCGAGAATCATCTCCAACCACAACGGCGAGATCAGATTGATTGATATACTGAAGTTTAATATTTTTATCTAGGGCTTGAGTATTCAGGATTTTACAAATGGATACTAAAATATCCTCTGGCATAAATCGCCGTTGTTCTAATTCCAAGTTTCCTGATTCAATTTTAGAAAAGTCCAGAATGTCGTTAATGATAGTTAAAAGGTGATTACCACAGTCTTGAATAGTTTGGATAAAGTCTTGTTGCTCATTACTAAGCGGAGACTCCGAGAGTAGCGATGTCATGCCAAGGATACCGTTCATGGGAGTACGGATTTCATGACTCATATTCGCCAGAAAGTCGCTTTTTGCTTGGGCTGATGCCTCGGCTGCTTCTTTCGCAAGGGCTAGGATAATCTCAGCTTGCTTGCGTTCTGTAATATCACGAATAATGATCATAACCGTATCCAGTGATAAAGGTGAGATAGTGCAAGTTAGCCAAACAAGCTTACCTCTAATCTCTAGACTATAATCACAAGTTGTCATTTTGCTTGTGTCAAGGGTTTGATGAATAGCATTTAGGATTTCATCTGCTTCGAGTTGAGGCATAATATCGTCCAAAGTGGTGCCAACCATCGCTTCTGGTGGCAAGACTAAGTGAGCTGGATTGGTAGGAACTAGCTTCAAGCAACGTCCAGAGCGATCGCGGATTAAGACAATATCAGTCATAGCCATAAACATAGCGTTCTGTTCGGCATAGGCAGATTGAAGTTGAGCTTCGTTTTCCTTGAGAGCAATTTCCGCTTGTTTGCGATCAGTAATATCTCTAACAATCACTAAACATTGATCTTGACCACAGGGAACCAACCGCACTTCTTCATAGCAAACATTGCCATACTTAAGAATTTGATGCTCCCAAACTTGAAGTTCCCCAGTTGCGAATGCTTGTTCCATTCGTTGTAACTGATGGTCTAGCAATTCCTGTGATAAAACTTCCGATAGATGATTGACAACGGGGGCAAATGTACTAAATCGATCACTAACAGGTAAAATGAAGTCATAGCAGGAACCATCTCGTCCAATTCGTAAAAGTAAGTCGGGAATGGCACTTAAGATGGCACGATTAGTTTCTTCACTTTGCCTGAGTTGTAACTCTGCTTGCTTGCGATCGCTAATATTACGAATCATCGTTAAAACCGAATCCTCATTAATTTTAACTATTCTTACTTCTTCGTACTGCGGGCTTCCCCCAATTTCCAGCGTCTGCTCATAGATCTGAGTTTCTCCAGTACTTATGGCTATTTGAATGTATTCTAGTTTCAGTTTGGCAATATCAGCAGGTAGAATATCAGCCAGAGATTTCCCAATCGGATTAGCATCTAAAATAATTACATCTTTGACTGAACTTATGGAGAACCGCTTAGTATAGATACCGTCAGCACTCACCTGAAAGATTAAATCAGGAATTGCCGATAGAATTGCTAAATTTTCAGATTCACTTTTGCGGAGTGCTATTTCTACAATTTTGCGATCGCTAATATCCCTAACTACAATTAAAACTTCCTGCTCTCGATAGGGAACAATCCTCACCTCTTCGGTTTGCCATAACCCATCAATTTCAATTTCTTGCTCATAGATTTGCATATTTCCAGTTTGCAGGACTATTTGCAAAGCATCCATTCGCCTTTGGGCAATCTCCTGCGGTAGAGTTTCGTAAACCGAAGTACCTATAAGGTTCCAATTTCCACCATTCACCTTAAAAGTATTGGTAGAGATAAATTCTGTATAAATCCCATCTTCATGCAAAACCATAATCAGGTCTGGTAAAGCCTTGGTTATCGCCTTCTGTTTTGCTTCACTTTCTCGTAATTCTCGCTCAACTAACTTGCGATCGCTAATATCAATACTAATTCCACCCGTAGCAGAGGCAATACCCTGATTATTCAATAACGGAAATTTAGTGGCAAAATAGGTATGGACAGATCCATCAGGCAAAACCACACTTTCTTCCAATGCGATCGCCCTAGATTCTGAAATAGAGAGGTGATCATTAGCCTGAAGTTTTTCAGCTATAGTGATCGGCAGAAAATCGTAATCAGTTTTACCGAGAACTTGGGACTCAGAGGTTTGCAGGACATTCTTAAATTCTCGATTTATCCATTGATATTTACCCTCTAGGTCTTTGATATAAATAATCGCTGGAATATTTTCTAAAAATGCTTGCAACCTAGATTCACTTGCAGATGCCCAGTCATCCCTAGATGTATTTAATTCCCTCAAGATCGAGTTAACGGATATGGTCAGTTTTTTCAGTTCAGCGATCGCTATATCTTCAGCTAAAATCCCTTGACCTCGAAATCCAGCCTGAATTACCCTATTTAACCTTAAAATTGGTGAAATAACCCATTCCGTTAGTAACCAACTAATTCCCAAAAGGCATAGGATAAGTATCGTAAAAATGATTACTAGCAGTGGTAGATTGAAATTGCCTTGTCCAACCTGATAAAATACATAGCCAACTATACCCAAGCAACAAACCACTAACAGCACAAATGGAGCCATCAATACCCATCGGAGGGAGATGTCAGCTACTAGAGAGCGTCTAGGTGATGGCAGCATTAATTAATTAACCAAATTAATCAAGATTATAATCAAATTCTTGAAAAATAATTAAATAAAATAGATTAGAGAAATTGCCAAACCTTAAGCAAACTGCTGACTAAGTTGAATTGGATTATGTACGGTAATACGTTTTTTGGAAATAGATATACCTTTTTGATTGCGTAAATCTCCAAGGAGCCTAGTCACAGTAACCCTAGTAGAACCAATAGCTTCGGCGATCGCTTGATGGGACAGCTTCAAATCAATAGTTACACCATCCGCAGATGGCACCCCAAAATCCCGACAGAGAATCAGCAAAAAACTAACCAATCTAGAACCCATATCGCGATGAGCTAAGGTTTCGATCATCATCTCTGTTTGCAAGATCCGAGAAGAAAGACCTCTCAATAAAAACATTGGCAACTCAGGATCTTCTTTCAAGGCTTGTTCAACCTGCTCAATGGGAACTGATAACAACTCAACAGGAGTAGTAAAAGCCACAGCATGATAAAAGCGATCGGAACGATTACCCGTAATCAGCGACAAAACCCCAAATACGCTATTTTCCCGTAACAACGCCACAGTAATTTCTTCCCCAGCTTCATATACCCGTGAGAGTTTTACCGCTCCACGTACTAAAAAATAAAACCTTTCCGCAGGATCACCTGGAAAAAAAATAGTTTTACCTCGCTCAAACGTCTCTACCACTGGCGGAAACATCCCCCCATTCATTTCACGAAACACATCAACTAAAGGCTTATTAGGCGTTGCTACCACTGATATCTCCAGAACCCATACAAAACAAACAAGGATAAATACGACTTAAGCCGTTTGGTATTCAATACTACTTAATTTCAATTAAACTTACTAGTAAATAGTAAATTGTATTATTTGATACATATTACTCTAGTTTTTCAGTAAATATCTGCTAAACGAGATTGAAAGGTAGCAATTAAATTTGCTAAATAAAAAAAGATAGGTTTTACCCTACCCTCAATTTTACTTAGTTTACAAATTTAGCTAAACCCCAACAGCAATCCGCACAGGAGCTGCATAGACACCTTTGGCATACTTAGCTGCAAAGTCATCCAGAGATACAGACTTGATCTTGCTGGCATTACCTGCTGTCCCAAATTGGTTATAGCGATCGCCACATACCTTTTGCATGTACTTAATCGATGGCTTGAGGAAATGGCGTGGGTCAAACTCAGAGGGGTTTTGGAACAAAGCTTCACGCACAGCAGCAGTAATTGCTAAACGGCAGTCGGTATCAATGTTAATTTTACGCACACCGTTTTTAATGCCTTTTTGAATTTCTTCGACAGGTACGCCGTAGGTTTCAGGAATTTCACCGCCAAATTTGTTGATTATTTCTAATAAATCTTCAGGGACAGAAGAAGAACCGTGCATAACCAAGTGGGTATTAGGTAAGCGACGATGAATTTCGGCAATGCGATCCATAGCCAAGATTTCACCAGTCGGCTTGCGGCTAAATTTATAAGCACCGTGGCTGGTACCGATCGCCACCGCTAGGGCATCTACACCAGTTTGATTAACAAAATCCACAGCTTCAGTAGGATCGGTTAATAGTTGATCGTGGGAAAGAGTACCTTCAAAACCATGTCCATCTTCTTTGTCACCCATGCCAGTTTCCAAAGAACCAAGGCAACCTAATTCACCTTCAACGCTCACACCTACAGCATGGGCAACTTCAACTACAGAACGAGTTACTTCCACGTTATACTCATAGCTAGCAGGGGTTTTGGCATCTTCTTGTAAAGAGCCATCCATCATCACACTGGTAAAACCGTGACGAATTGCTGAATAACAAGTGGCGGGTCCGTTACCATGATCTTGGTGCATGGCGATCGGGATATTTGGGTAGGTTTCTACCGCTGCCAAAATTAAATGTTTGAGAAAATATTCACCTGCATATTTACGGGCACCACGAGAAGCTTGCAAAATGACTGGACTATCAGTTTCGGCTGCGGCTTGCATGATGGCTTGGATTTGCTCCATGTTATTAACGTTATATGCTGGGATGCCATAGCCATTCTCGGCGGCATGATCCAACAAAAGACGCAATGGGACGAGTGCCATATAGAATTCTCCTAAAGTTCTTGAAAAGTCAGTAATTAGATTAACTAAAATCTTAAGACATTTTGAACATTTCTTAGCTAAAGATATTTATCCGAAAAAATAATACATAAAATTCTAACCAAGATTCTATAT
>CASBQR010000151.1 GCA_949127865.1 Synechococcales cyanobacterium PMM_0082 | reverse complement strand
TCTAAATCGGCTACCTCCGATGTATGCCACCACCCGCCGTGGATATCTCCAACAGCAAAAACGTGCCCATACAGAACTCAAGCAGGAAATTACCCAAACTATTAGTAAAGGCATCCTTGGGGTGAGGAAAGATACACTCAAAGATGCAACGCCTCTGCCTGAAAGTGAACTAGAAAGAGAGGAGCGATCGCTTCTGCAGCTCCAAGAAATCTTAGGGATAAGTAATTTACTATGGCGGGATGTCCCTAAGGCTGTAGAAAAGATCTTAATGGACATAAAGCTTAAGGGAGCAGTTGCCTTCAGTACCTATAAGAGTAAAGCTGCGCGTAGTGCTGGTACTGCATCTGATTATCTAAAGCGCCATACTGAAGAAATGAACTGGACTACTAAAAACTCCAGACCCAATTTAGAAAATAGTTTTACGCAGATGGCTGAAATGAAAGAGTTTGGGGCATATATGGCTCCAGCCTCATGGCATTTTGTTAACACCTTAGAAAATTTAGTCGGCTCCGTAGCTCATCGCCAAATTAGTAAGCTTTCTCCATCCTTGAGACAGCAGGTTACCCTCGAGGAGGTATCCGCCTACGCGCTTAATCGCTTACCACCAATGTATGCCACTAGTGAAAATGGCTTGCAGTATTGGCGAGATCGGGCACGCACCGAGTTATCTTCAGATATTTTGATTACGGTACGTCAAGGGGTAATCACGATTCTTAAATCACCATCCCGATTTCTACCACCTTTACCTTCAGATAAGTTCTCAACCGAACAGGAATTAGCAATTGTCGAACTCCAAGATATCTTACAAATTACCGATATAGATTGGCGGAATGTAGCTGCGATCGTCCAAGACGCTCTTGAATTATATCAAAGGGGCGAATTTATTTGGATACCACGCGATCGCCGCGAGCAGATAACTGATGGCAGAATTAAAATTTAACTACGGCAAAGTCGCCATGATATTGACCAAATACAGGAGTGGGATCGAGCCCAGTGATTTGCTGAAACTGTGATGGTGTAAGCGTAGAATTGCCGTTAGAATCTTCCCAAGCTTTTAGCAATTCATGTACCTGCTCTATAAATTCTATGCCTTTAGTTAGAGGTAGTTTGAGCCAACTAGCCACGATTGTTTCGACGATCGCTACTTCAATTTGTGGTGGAGCATAAGCAATTAATAGTTCTTGCAAATAGTCATCAAAATCTTCAGTATAGTCTCCATACAATTCGTAACTATCAATAATGTATTGCACCCGTTGGCGACTGATTTTCTCCCAAAGTTCCATAGTTTTGGTGATTATTACAAGGACATGACAAAAACTGAACTTAGAGTAATATTAACATCTTCGGTTTTATGATTACTTTTGCTTAATGACTAGTAACGTAATGTCATCAAATACTTGCTGCTCTCCGATATGCGATCGCAAATTAGAAATCACAGCTTGACGAATACCCTCAGCCGATAAATCGGAATTTTCTTTAATCACAGTACAAAGCCGCTCTAATCCGTACTGATCTCTATCCATATTCTCTGCTTCAGTTACCCCATCGGTATAAAGCACAGCCACATCATTTAAGTAGAGTTCTAATTCGGTTTTATTGATGAATTCACTAATCTGGGGTTCTAAACCAATAGGAAAACCTAAATCTATGGTGTCAATTCTCTCTACCTCCCCAGTCGATCGGATAATAATCATTTCTTCATGTTGCCCACTGATCGTTAGTCTGCCAGCTTCATAATCTATGAGGGCTAGGGTCAGATTTTTGCTTGATTCCATACGTTGAGCATTATCGTAAATGGTGCGATTAAGGGTGTTGAGAAATCTAACTGGGTCGGTTTCATTATTGACCAGTAAAGTCCGTACTGCGGTTTGTACCATGATCATCAATACACTACTTTCTAAACCATGCCCAGTCACATCACCGATGCCAATTTTGATGCGCCCTCCATCCTCTACTAAAATATCGTAGTAATCGCCCCCTACTTCTGATGCAGGCTCCATATACCCAGAAATATCTAGCTCTTTGATTTTTTTTAATTCTTTATCCTTAGGTAAGATCATTTGTTGAAGGCGGCGGGAAATCGATAACTCCGCACTCATCCGCATATTTTCAGCTTTTAGTTGCTCATTCAGCAGAATAATGGATAGATTTGCCTGTGCTAGAGACTTTTCGGCGGTTTTGCGATCGCTAATATCCCTAACTGAACCTTCATAGTAAAGTAAAGTTCCCTGCTCATCTCTGACTGCCCTTGCGTCTTCTGAGATCCAAATAGTTGAACCATCTTTACGATAAATTTCCGACTCAAATTTAGTAACTTGATGATCCTTTGTCATCATCTCAATAAAATCTTGACGGCGCGTAGAACTGACATAGAGTTTGTGTTCAACATCTGTGCAGGTTGTAATCATTTCTGTATCAGAGGCATAACCGTACATTTTGACCAAAGAAGGATTAACACTAATATACTTGCCTTCAAGAGATGTCTGAAAAATCCCTTCGATCGCATTTTCAAAAATACTCCGATATTTAATTTCAGAATTCTGGGCAGAATTAATTGATTCAACTAAAACCTCAGCAATGCGGTTAAACGCCTCTACAACCATGCCTAATTCATCTTTAGTATCAAGGCTAATAGTTTCCAAAATGCCAGCGTTCCCATTTGTCATTCGTTTAGCAGCTACATCTAAACATTTAACCGTTGCCATCACTGATTGATAAAAGCCAATAAAT
>CASBQR010000150.1 GCA_949127865.1 Synechococcales cyanobacterium PMM_0082 | reverse complement strand
TCGCGTCTTTGTACTGTTGTGGTCATAATAATTGCTGTTTTGGTTATGTATATTTATTTATTAGGTTTCCCTATGTGCCTAATACTACACCCTTTTGTTTACTTTTGTAAATTTTTTGTCCCCAGATAATTCTTAAATAAAAATTAAGTCTTAAAGTTCAATTAAATCCATTTTGATGTACCTAGATAACTGTTATTAATGCGATGATTTTAGAAAAGTAGTGCCTATAAAAAGTAATGAGTTTAGAAAATTCCGATAATTTGACTAGTAATTTGAGTGCCAGTGATCTACGTACCCGCCAAATGCTGGGAATGAAGGGGGCAACTGCCACTGAAACCTCAATTTGGAAGCTGCGCTTGCAATTAATGAAGCCTATTACTTGGATTCCTCTGATGTGGGGAGTTATTTGTGGGGCTGCGTCTTCAGGGAAATATACTTGGACTTTAGAGAATGTCCTGATTTCGGCTGCCTGTATGTTACTGTCGGGTCCGATTATGACGGGCTATACGCAGATTATGAATGACTATTATGATCGTGAGATTGATGCTATTAATGAGCCCTATCGTCCAATTCCGTCTGGGGCAATTTCCTTAAGGCAAGTGATCACACAGATTTGGATTTTATTAATTGTGGGTATGGCGATCGCTGTGGCTTTAGATTTTTGGGCTGGACATGAATCGTTTACGGTAACAAAAATCGCAGGAATTGGAGCATTTTTGGCATATATTTACTCGGCTCCACCTTTGAAACTAAAACAAAATGGTTGGCTGGGTAGCTATGCTTTAGGCGCAAGTTATATTACTTTGCCTTGGTGTGTGGGTCATGCCTTATTTGGTGAATTGAATTGGAAAATCGTAGCAATTACGATGTTTTATAGTTTGGCGGGCTTGGGTATTGCCATTGTTAATGATTTTAAGAGTGTGGAGGGCGATCGCACCTTGGGCTTAAAATCTTTACCCGTAATGTTTGGAGTAGATCGAGCAGCTTTGATCTCAGCCATCATGATTGATATATTCCAACTTGGCATTGCCGCCTATTTAGTTACTGTGGGCGAGCAGTTGTATGCGTCGATTCTAGTGTTGTTGGTCATTCCTCAAATTACATTTCAGGATATGTACTATCTACGCAACCCTCTAAAAAATGATGTTAAGTATCAGGCTAGTGCTCAACCATTTTTGGTAATTGGGATGCTGGTAGCAGGAATTGCGATGGGACACGCTGGTATATAGATATTAGAGAAATACTGAAATTTAATTGATTATGACTACAAACAAAACTGAATTTCCAGCGATCGGGATTGGGACGTGGGCTTGGGGTGATAACTTGTTTTGGGATTATGCTCCAGCTCGGGATAAAGAAAAAGTTAGAGATGCATTTTTGGCATCATTGTCTTCTGGAATCACATTTTTTGATACGGCGGAAGTCTATGGTTTAGGTGAATCGGAGCGATTGATTGGAGAGTTTTTACAGGAAATTGGGGATAAATCTGGTGAGATTGAGGTTGCAACTAAGTTTATGCCTACGCCTTGGCGATTTAATGCTCAAGTAGTTAAAGATGCATTGACCGCAAGTTTAAAGCGTTTACAGGTTAACAAAGTTGCGTTGTATCAAGTCCATCAGCCGTTTAGCTTTTTTCTTAGTCAAAAGACTTTAATGCAAACTTTGGCAGAAGAAGTTAAAAACGGCAGGATTGAGTCGGTGGGAATTAGTAACTATTCGGCAAGTCAGATGCGGGAGGCTCATGGCTATTTAGCAGAGCAAGGGGTGAAACTGGCTGTAAATCAAGTGCGGTACTCACTGTTAAATCGAGAAATTGAAACTAATGGCATTTTAGCTACTGCCCAAGAATTGGGGGTAACAATTTTGGCATATAGCCCTTTGGCTCAGGGGTTGCTGACGGGTAAATATCGAATCGGTGGCGATCGCCCCACGGGAGCGAGAAAAATTGATCCAAGATTTCGCATGGAGGGTTTAAGAAAAATTGAGCCATTAATACAATTACTCCAAGAAATAGCTACGAAGTATGATCGTACTCCCGCCCAAGTTGCCCTTAATTGGCTAATTTATCAAAGCAATGATAGGAGTAAGGTTATTCCGATTCCAGGGGCTAAAACTGCAAGTCAGGCACAACAAAATGCAGGAGCGTTGGGCTGGTCAATCAATACTGAAGAAGCTGACAAATTAAGTAAATGTAAAGTTTAGATGGATAAAAAATTTGGAAGAAGCGATCGCAAGTATAAATTGAACTTTAATGCATAAAATGCATAGGAGTAATGCATTAACTTCATAAATCTTAAATTTGTGTAATAGATTATACGAATTACTAATTAAGAAAGGCATAGATTGCTCTCATGTTGTGTAGAACACATAACTACATAAATGGAGCAATTCCCATGGCAAACAAGTTTGAAGATTTAAAATCAGCAAAAGACGGGCTAGATGTAAAGTCAGAGATTAAACATTTTGCCCAAATTGGCTGGGAAGAAGTCCCTTCGGATGACCTAGAACATCGGCTTAAATGGTTAGGCTTGTTCTACCGCAAAAGTACTCCGGGTAAGTTTATGCTGAGGATGCGAATTCCCAGTGGCATCTTAACTAGTGGACAGATGCGAGTCTTGGCAGAAGTGGTAAAGCAATGCGGTGAGGACGGTGTGGCTGATATTACTACCCGTCAAAATATCCAAATGCGAGGGATTGAATTAAGTAACGTTCCAGAAATTTTTCAGAAATTTGAAGAATCTGGCTTAACTAGCATTCAGTCTGGTATGGATAATGTTCGGAATATTACGGCTTCTCCTGTGGCGGGGATAGATGCTAATGAACTGATTGATACCCGTGGCTTAGCTCGAAAGATTCAAGACATGATTACCAATAATGGTGATGGTAATAAGTCTTTTACTAATCTGCCGCGAAAGTTTAATATTGCGATCGCTGGCTGCCGAGATAATTCGGTTCATGCTGAGATCAATGATATAGCTTTTATTCCTGCTTATAAAGGTGGAGAATCAGGGGCAGCGATCGGATTTAATGTCTTAGTTGGTGGTTTCTTCTCAATTAAGCGGGTAGCGGAAGCAATTCCCCTAAATGTTTGGGTTGATCCCCGTGATGTGGTGCAGCTATGCGAAGCAATTCTTGTCGTATTTAGAGACCACGGATTAAGGGAAAATCGCCAAAAATCTCGCTTAATGTGGCTAATCGATGCATGGGGAATTGAAAAATTCCGAACCGAAGTCGAAAAGCAATTGGGGCATACTCTCCTTCCTGCTTCACCAAAAGATGAGATTGAATGGAATAAACGTGATCATATTGGCATCCATGCTCAAAAGCAGTCGGGGCTGAATTACGTGGGATTACACGTGCCTGTGGGGCGACTCTATGCAACAGATATGTTTGATTTAGCAAGGATGGCAGATATCTATGGCAGTGGAGAAGTCCGCTTAACCGTTGAGCAAAATATCATTATTCCTGATGTTCCAGATTCCCGAGTTGGAGCATTACTTAAGGAGCCATTATTGCAAAAGTTTTCTGCCTATCCCGGCAAACTGGCTAGAGCTTTAGTCTCCTGTACAGGGATTCAGTTTTGTAATTTAGCAATTATTGAAACCAAAAACCGAAGTTTGGCTCTAGTGGAAGAATTAGAGACGAGACTGTCCTTACCCAAACCCGTCCGCATTCATTGGAGCGGTTGTGCAAATTCCTGTGGGCAACCTCAAGTGGGAGATATTGGTTTCATTGGCTGTAAAGCCCGTAAAAACGGCGTTATGGTTGATGCGGTTGATATCTATATGGGCGGAGAAGTAGGTAAAGGAGCGCACTTAGGTAAGTGTGTTATGGAGAAAATCCCCTGCGAAGACCTCAAAGAGGT
>CASBQR010000149.1 GCA_949127865.1 Synechococcales cyanobacterium PMM_0082 | reverse complement strand
CTTTTTGTCTGAATTCTTTTTGACCTGAGTTGTTACCTTTTATCACTGATTATGTTTTAGATTTTGATAAAGCTAAAGCTGTAATTCCTAAAAGATTAGAATTATCTGCTGCTAATGGTTTTGCAAATGTAAATGTTAGCCAAGATAGTTTAAAAGCTGAAAGATGGGAGATTTCACCTTATAGCTATATTTTTAACGAGATTGATCGTTGTGGGGTAAAGATTAGAGAAACTAATTATGTAAAATATATGGAAGGAATTACTACAGGGAAAGATTCTGTTTTTGAAGGAGTCTTTTTAGGTAAATTTCCCAAAGAGTTTCTTTGCTCAAGAGCTTCAATATCTTCAATTCAGGCTTTTGGACACAAGCCTTCAGAAACACAGCTTATCTACTATATTCATAGTACTAAGTGGGAAGATATACCTGCTTCTCTAAAAAAATATCTTACAAAGAATAGACAAGAATTAGAAAGCAGGGATGTTTTTAGAAATAGAACGAGTGGTTATGAATGGTTTCAGTTACATAGACCAAGAAACGGTTTACTTTCGCCTAAAATATTTTTCCCACGTCGTGCCAATTCTAATAAATTTACAGTTGATGAAGATGGTTCACTAGGGTTTAAGAGTGATGTCGCTGGATTTGTTAAAGCTGAAAACACTAGCATAGAAACTCTTTACTATATTTGCGCTTTACTCAATTCTAAAGTCCTAGAATTTCGCTATCGATCGCTTGGCGGTATCGGTAAACTGACAGGCAAAGGAATGTTTGAATATTTCGAGAATCAAGTCGGCGACTTACCAATTCCTGTATTTGAGAACCCAGAACAAAACTCAGACTTCCAAACATTAGCCGAACTCGGCAAAGAAGCCCATCAAATTTGGCTAGATCGCTATGAGATCGTCACCACCTATCAAGCCAAAGCTTCAGCCATACCTTACACCGAAGTCCCCGCAACCCACTATCACAACATCTCAGGCGACTACGGCGCAGATGTCGAATATGCCAGCCCCAACCCAAATCGAGAAGGACATTTACTCTCCTTAAAAATTGAGCCAACCGTTGATGGTTATCGCCTCTGGGGAGAAATCACCGAAGATGAAGACTGGCGCGAAGGCGATCGCGAATGGGTGGAACTTGTGAGCGTGAAAATTCGCAATAACTTTTTACGCCGCTATTTACTTTCCAGATTAATTTATCTCATCGAGTTCGATCCTGATTTTCGGCGCAAGCAAAAGCTGAATCGCGAGTTAGGTAATTTAGTAATAGCAGCCTTTGAGTCGTTAAAAGTCTATCAATTTGATCGCGATCGCATTAGTAACTTGCGAGTTCTAGAAGTAATCGAGCAGCGCGTACAGCAAGAAGTAGGGCGATCTGATCTAGAGAATATCCTACTACGACAAACAGAAATTAAAGCCCAAATTGATCGAATTGCTTATAGATTGTATAGAGTAGAAGACTATCAAGAAGTCATCGAACAGGCTCTTAAAGTTATCTTGTGAATATTGAGATTAACGAAGGCATAAATCGTTATGCTTATCAGAAAGTATTATTTGTGATTAAACCATCGGGTGAACGTGTAGCGATTCCTTTCAGGATGCGTCTCGCCGCAAAGTTTAGAAATTGAGAATTGCTGACAAGTTATTTAATTCTTATTCCACCACAACCTAATAGATGTACTGTCAAAAGATTGTTGAAACAAGTTATGGTTACAGAAGTAGAAATAAATCAAGTAAATTAAGATGGCAGAAAAGAATCTTAGTCTGACGGTGTTAAAAAAATATCTAAAAACCTGCTCTAAAGAAGAGTTAATAGATGATATTTCCGAACTATGTCAAAAATTCAAACCTGTTAAAGATTTCTATCAAATTCGACTTTCACCCCAAGCAGAATTATTAGTTAGTAATAAGTATCGAAAAACTATTGAAAATGAATTCTTCCCTGCTAGAGGTTTGGGAAAGGCTAGACTAGCGATCGCTAAAAAAGCTATTTCTGAGTTTAAGAAGGTAAGTCAAACCCCAGATAGCCTAGTGGATATCATGCTTTTCTATGTCGAGCAAGGCGTAAAGTTTACTAATGAGTACGGTGATATTGACGAACCTTTTTATATAAGCATGGAAACAATGTATGAAAAAACCATTGAATTGATCAATCAATATAAACTCCACAATATTTTCCAAGCCCGTTGTCTCAAAGTTGTAAAAGACACATCAGACATAGGTTGGGGATTTCATGACACCCTTCAGGATATATATAGTGGCGGGTTTGGGATTGACTAAGCCTGAAAAAGCCGCAACTACTACTAGCTACGGCTCAAACTTAATTCAGATCTAACCTATATTTTATTACCCAAAAGCTTCTCTACTGCTTTAATAATATCCTCAGGCTGAACAATAGTCAGGTTTTCAAGGGTGCCATTATAGGGAGTAGGCACATCCAAAGAAGCTAACCGCACAATTGGCGCATCTAGTTCATCAAAGAAATGATCATTAATGGATGCAATAATTTCAGCACCAATGCCACCACAGCGCATATCCTCTTCCACAATCACTAATCTATGGGTTTTGCGTAGGGAGGTAGAAATTGTTTCTAAATCTAAGGGCTTCAGGGAAATTAGATCAATTATCTCTGGGTCATAGCCTTTTTGCGTTAAGGTTTCTACAGCCTTAAGCACGTGATAGCGCATACGGGAATAGGTCAAAATAGTAACATCTTTACCCGATCGCACAATTTCCGCTTTATCTAAGGGTAGTAGATACTCCTCATCGGGCAGATTTTCCTTGAGGTTATAAAGTAAAACATGTTCAAAGAATAAAACAGGATTATCATTACGAATCGCAGATTTTAGTAATCCCTTGGCGTTGTAGGGTGTGGAGCAGGAAACTATTTTAATTCCGGGTACTGCTTGGAAATATGCCTCTAGTCGTTGTGAATGCTCAGCTCCTAAGTTTTTGCCAACTCCTCCAGGCCCCCGAATCACCATAGGGATCTTAAAATTCCCCCCAGAGGTGTAGCGCAGCATCCCTGCATTATTAGCAATTTGATTAAATGCCAATAATAAAAAGCCCATGTTCATGCCTTCAATGATTGGACGCAAGCCCGTCATCGCCGAACCTACCGCCATACCCGTAAAGCTATTTTCACAAATAGGTGTGTCTAAAAGTCGTAAATCACCGTACTTTTTATATAAGTCCTTGGTGACTTTGTAGGAACCTCCATAAATACCCACATCTTCACCCATGATGTACACTGTGGGGTCTCGCTCCATTTCTTCGTCTAGAGCTGCTCTGAGGGCATTAAAAAAGGTAACCTCTGCCATGACTTAATTAATAGGTAATTGAATAGTTAATTGGAAATTTCAGTGATTTCTATCATAAGCGGTTATGGACAGGATCGAAAGACTTAGTTAGTGATTCTGGGGGTATAGCCGGGAATTTTGGTTAAATCTACCTCATCAATTTGATCAGGGGCGATAAATTCTTGGGCATATTCTAGATAAACCTGCTCGCTGATAAATAGATCAAATAAATCTGGGTCAATGTGGTCACTAAGTTTCATCTTGCCAAGGATGTGAAGGCATTCAGTTAAAGTTTTACCTTTTTTGTAAGGGCGATCGGCAGCACTCAATGCTTCAAATATATCGGCAATTCCCATCATGCGGGCGGGAATCGACATTTGTTCACGAGTCAGTCCCCTAGGATAGCCTTTGCCATCCATGCGTTCGTGATGTCCACCTGCATACTCAGGGACACGGCGCAGATTTTGGGGATAGGGCAATGCCTCTAGCATTTCAATGGTGACTTTCATGTGATCATTGATAATCTGCCGCTCTTCAGGGTTTAAAGTGCCGTGGGTAATATCCAGATTATAAAATTCATCATCAGTTAAAAATCCAACTTCGTTACCCTGCTCGTTTAGCCATTTATGATTAGAAATTTCCCTGAGTCTAGCTTTATCTTGATCTGACATTCTTTCGCTGCCAATATTGCAATGTCTCAGAAATTGCCGATCGCTTTCTAATTGCTGTAAATAAGCCTGATATTTTAGTTCTAGTTCTTGCAGATCTGAGCGATCTCTTCCTTCTAAAATTGCGACTTTGCTTTTTAAGAGTTTAATCTCGGCATCCCGTTTTAGAACTTCAAATCTAGTTTCAATCAGATCAATGCGATCGTAGATGGTCTCTAATTTTGTTGCCTTATCCACAACATGAACAGGGGTGACAACTTTGCCGCAGTCATGGAGTAATCCCGCTATTTTGAGTTCATATAACTCTTCTTCCGTCATCGAAAAGTCTTTAAATATGCCCTGCTGGGTCTCACAGGCAGCCTTTGCCAAGAGCATAGTCAAAGTTGGTACCCTGCGGCAATGTCCGCCCGTATAGGGAGATTTATCATCGATCGCTTTGGCAATTAACCCAATAAAAGATTCAAATAATAATCTAAATTCTTCAATTAAGAAGCGGTTAGTCAAAGCTACTGCCGCCTGAGAAGCTAGGGATTCAGCCAAATGTTGGGACTGCTCGGAAAACGGAATGATAGCTTGGGTCTTGGCATCAATGGCATTGATCAGTTGCAACACGCCGATAATTTCATTTTCATGATTTTTCATCGGTACGGTCAAAAAGGACTTTGATCTATAGCCTGTTTTTTGATCAAAAGCTCTAGTTCCAGAAAAGTCAAAACCGTCGGCAGTATAAGCATCGTGGATATTAATAGTCTGATGATTTATAGCACTGTAGGCAGCAATCATGGAGCTATTGGGGGTGCGATCGCTATGATACAGAGGAATTGGCGCAAACGGAATCGGTTTACCCGTAGTTCCCCCCATCTTAATATCGAGGGAATCTGTAATCATGATTTCAAACTTCAGCTTTTGGTCTTCCGTAACTATATATAAAGTCCCACCATCAGCATTCGCCAGACTTTTAGCGCCCATTACAATCAGTTCGATCAGGGATTTTAAATCTCTCTCCGCTGAGAGGGCAATCCCGATCGCATTAAGCTTGGCAAAACGTTCTATATTTTCTTCATTAATGCTCTTATCCATGATCCTTAGACCCATTAATCCAAATTTTAAACTTGGTTATTTATTTGGCTACTTGCAACAATAGAATTACGCAGATTTGCCCCTTTTAGATTTGTGGTACTCAGGTCGGTGTGACTGAGGTTAGCTTTCATGAGATTTGTCCAACGCAGATCAGATTTATATAAATTTGCGCCTGACAAATTAGCAGAGACTAAATAAGCATGACATAAATGCGCCTGCCATAGTTTTGCTTTACTTAAATTAGCTTTATACATGTTAGCATCACTCAATTCTGCCTCATATAAGTTTGCTCCTGTAAGATTTGCTTCGGCGAAATTAGCGGCGATCGCCACAGCCCAACTCAGATCAGTACGGGTTAAGTCAGCCCCTGTAAGGTCAGCCCCTTTGAGATTAGAATCACTTAAATCCGTTCCAATTAAGTTGGTATTACTGAGATCAGCCCCTTCTAAGTTGGCATTTTTAAGATTAGAGCCAATTAAATTAGCTCCATGTAAGTTAATTTTTATTAGATTAGCATTACTTAAATTGGTATCAATTAGTTCGGCAAATTGGCAATTAGCAGAGATTAGTTTGGCATTGCTTAAATTTGATTGAGTCAGCACTGCATGATCAAGGTTGGCAGAAATTAAAATTGTATCCTCTAAATTCGCCCTACTTAAATTAGTGCCACTGAGATCTGCCCCGCGCAAGTTCATTCCCCTCAAATCAGCGTCACTAAGATCGGGTATAATTTCTGGATTTTGCGATCGCCACTCTAACCACGGCACTGCGCCTAATTTTAGGATTGCACTATGATTTGCAAGAGGTTTTGCCATGACCTATTCCTTGCGATCGCTTCCCAAATTTTCTCGACCTGGAGCATTAGCGATCGCATCCAAAGCCGCCTTAGAACCTGCAATAATATCTCGCTCTTCTCCGCCCAAATAGAGTCTACCAAAACTCCCGATCGCCGAAATTTGCAATATATTAATTAAAGCCCCTTTCTCAGCTTCATTGGCAGCCAAAGCCGCATAAGCCGCAGGTTCCACCTCAAGAACATATAAGGTTTGTCCCGCTAAAATCATCTGTCCACGGCGGGTACGATTAATTAGTTGGGTTTGATGGGCATCAATATTGCGAATGACTTGACTAGAGATGACACGGGGCTTAATGCAGTCTTGTCGCCTGACCCCGATCGCTTCTAAAATTGCCTTACCTGCGGCTTGGGTTTCTCCTTGTCGGCTGGCATGAACTTCCATCAAGCCATACAAGCGTTCTACAAACTGAACCCCTGGTCGCACTGCGGCAGACTTGAGGGCAATATCCATAATCCGCATAATTTCAATACCTGGAGATATTTCAATCCACAAAGAGGCATCCCCGGGTAAAGGTAAAAAACCTTGCGCTTCAGTACCCAAATAGGCAGCGTGTTGGGGTTGTAAATTATCTAGATAAACGTAACTACGAAGGTCTATACCCACAGGATCACCGATCGTTAACTTTAAGCCTACTTAGTATATATCAGTTAGCTCTCAGATCCCTTGGCTGCGACTAAGCCTGATTTTTGAGATGTACACTTTCTCGATTCACTACCAAATCATTCCCCTCGTAATATTCAGGCAGTAATTCCCGTTTTTCTACCTGCCCTAATTCCAATTCGATCGCTGAGGTATTTCTTAAACACTCATCACCAATAGCATTCAGCACATTTTCTGTAACCTTGCCATCGGGAGCAATCAAATACTCAATTTTTAGATATTTAGTCATGGTTGGTGAGTTAGGATTTGAGAAATGATGAACTATCAATTAAATCTTAGAATAAAAGCATCCGTATAATCTTAAAATCGAGGACTACTAATAAAATTCCGTAATGTATGACAATACCTGCAAATTTCTCGCCGAGATTTTTTCTATTGATTTTGCCAGTTGGTTATTAGGTGAGCCGATTACCCTAACTAAAATCGAACCATCTGAACTTTCACTTGAACCAATTCGAGCTGACTCGGTTATATTTCTCCAATCCTCAGAAATCATATTACATATAGAGTTTCAAACGAGAACCGATGAAGCGATGGCATTTAGAATGCTTGATTACTGGGTAAGACTATACCAAAAACACCCCAACAAAGAAATTCATCAAACTGTTATTTACTTAAAACCGACAAATTCAACCTTGGCTTTCCAAACCAGTTTTAATGCCAAGCAGCTAAATCATAACTTCAACGTCATTCGTCTTTGGGAACAGCCTACAGAGATATTTCAAAAATATCAAGGATTACTACCTCTAGCAGTCCTAACTCAAACAGACGATGCCACCGCAACCCTAAGAACTATAAAACAAATTATTGATAGTATTGAAGACGAAAAAATAAAAGCCAACATAGCTGCCGCCACAGCCATTATTTCTGGGTTAGCATTAGATAAGGAAGTAATTCAAAGATTATTAAGGAGCGAGATTATGAAAGAATCCGTAATTTATCAAGAAATCCTGATGGAAGGTTTAGCTGAAGGAAAAGCCCAAGGTTTAGCTCAGGGAAAAGCCCAAGGTTTAGCTGAAGGTTTAGTTGAAGGTCTAGCTGAAGGTGAAGTGAAAGCTGCAAATCAAATCGCCCTAAACATGATTCACTCTGGCTTTGACCTAGATTTAATTTCCCAAAT
Source organism: Synechococcales cyanobacterium PMM_0082 (assembly GCA_949127865.1). Lineage (GTDB taxonomy): Bacteria > Cyanobacteriota > Cyanobacteriia > Pseudanabaenales > Pseudanabaenaceae > PCC-7502. The sequence goes on along the minus strand of CASBQR010000149.1, from coordinate 8,607 downwards.
GACTGGGCTAACCACAGCACAAATCCAGAAATTACAGTAGTTTTCTATGGTCTTTCGTGCAGGAACCAGCGATCAAGTTTAAGCAAAGCCCTTGCATGATCACGGATCGATACCCTAGGCAGCACCGTTGTACATTCCGCTAAAGCTACTTGTTCCCATGCCGAATTAAAGGCAAATTTAGAGTTAGCAGGTGGGTGTTCTACGAAAAACTGTAACATCGTGCCGTAGTGACAGACTAACTCGGCACCATGGTCCCGATGCCATTTTTTGATTAGGGGAATCGCATTTTTACTTCCTCCATACCAAGATAGATAGGCGAGAGCGTTCCAACTGTGGGGATTAGGCAATAAAACCAGTGCTAGATATTGATCAATTGGCTCAAACCAATCTTGATAGTCTAAATATAGTTTGGGTTCTAGATTTTGGGACTGTTCCCAGTTAAATAAATAACGCTCAATAGCCAAAGTTGTCAAAACTTCTGCGGATTCTTTAATTGCAGATATTAAAGGTGCAATCCCTAGATTAGCTCTGGTGTTCTCTAGTTCGGCAATCAGTTCTTCTTCTGAATGATAGTTATATCTATTTGCCTGTGCAGCTAAAAAAAGCTCTAAATCATTTGCACTATAAAGGTCGACTTTGGCAATAATTTCCTCTGGCGATCGCTTTTCTGGATATTCTTCATCAAAATAAAATCGGCAGAACAGATCCACAGCAATTATAGATTTGTCCCATGCTAGAGATGGGTTATAACACCAGCAGTAAGTAATTACTGGATACATTCGGGTTTGATCCAGATAACTTTTTAATAGTTTCCATGCTTCCAGTTTATTTTCTGAGGTCACAGCGATCGCTATGGCAGTATCAGTTGTCCTTGGAATTGCCAACTCGATCATATTTGCGGTTTCGAGAAAAGTACCTTTTAGAATCTCCTGTATAACTTTCAGCATATTTACTTTCAAAAAAATTTAATTAAGTTTAATGTCAAAAATAGTGAGTCAGCAAAAAAATTTGCACAGAATAAATGAAATCTGATAAAGTAGTAGTCCTAGAATTAGGAGAGGTGGCAGAGTGGTCGAATGCGGCAGATTGCTAATCTGTTGTACGGCAGGTAACTCCGTACCGAGGGTTCAAATCCCTCCCTCTCCGTTCTAAACCCAAATTTTTGGTTAAATTATTGGTGATTATCATGACTAATACACAAGAAGAAATTGATGTCACCAAGCTTACCCCAGCTGATGTGGCTGATTTAGCAGCTAGGTTAGAGCAAGATGATTATGAAAATGCCTTTGAGAGTTTGAGAGATTGGCATTTGTTGCGATCGCTCCTATTTCAAAGAGCAGACTTAGTAGAACCTTACTACCACCTTTTAGATATTGAGACCTTCGACGAATGTTAAGGCAAATGCTAAATTAAATTCTATTTTTGTTGTTGATAGGCTAAATAAATTGCTTCTAGGAACAGATCGGAACCTACCTGCGTGGGCATAGTTTCTAGATTGATTAAATCCTTAATCTGTTTTCCTAGCTTCCGACTAAGTTCCAGCTTGGCGTTTGGTTCCATGCCTTTGCGCCGTTTTAGATACTCCCTGATTACCCCAAAATCATCGGGCAGCAGCGCATTAATATTTGCCTCTTCTAGTAACTGGTTAGCTACCGCTTGAGCTTGATCGGAAATTGCTAATTTATCAGCATTTATTCTACGTTCTTCTTGGACAACTATTGTGCCTGCCACCAGATCGCCTATACGTTTCTCTTTGGAATTAAAAACTATGAATATGGCACCAAGGGAAAAAGTATCATCAATAGGACGGAGCAAAGCCCTTAAAGTAGCTTGCAAAATACCAATAGGTTTACCGCTATCTTGAATTACTCGAATTTTGACATAGCGTTTACCTGGGGTTTGTCCTTGCCATAGGGTTTCAAAAAACACAAAGTAGCCGACATAAATAAAAAATATGCCTAGCAGAGTCAAAGCAAAGAGCCAAGGAAAAATTTGTTCAGTAATTGATTCAGGAATTTGGATGGAAAGGATACCCCATGTAAAGAGAACCGCAATTAAAATAGTCCCCAAGACTAAGTAGTCGATCATTAGTGCTAATGCCCGATTGCCAATGCCCGCAAGAGTAAACTCTAGTTCCACGCTTTCAGGCGTTGAGAGGGTAACTTGATTAAAAAATCGCATAATACTTGCTATTTGAATTTATAGTCTATCCCGAAGTTGTAAATCTATTCCCTCACGGCGATTACGCAGATCAAAGTAAACTACAGCTTTAATAGCTTGCCAAAAAGGCATAACTAAAGCCCCTCCCCCTAAACTAAAGATTAAAGAAATAGCGTAAATAACCCAATAGGTGGAAGTGCTGGGATCAAAGGCAATTAAGGCAAATTGCGGAACTACCCCTGTTACACTTTGCACGGGAATTGTGACTAAAAATGCCACAAGGACAATGCCTTGAATTCTGCTGATCGAAGTTTTGGTAAGTTGCCAACTGCGCTCCATACTTTTATTGGGATTAAAGCCTGTTTCGACCGCCAGAGGGAGTTCAGCTACAAACCATCGCGAAATTAAGCCCACAACCACAATTGCACTCAAGATAAAAATGGCGAAGATAAATAAACCTATGATTACTCCTGCCACAATTCCCGCATCTGATAGCAGCGATATAGCCGTAAAAGCAACTGCTACAACTAGGGCATAAAACCCTAAATATACTAAAAATATGCGAATACCTATACCGAACGCTAGAAACAGAAAAGACCAAAACTTTTTATTAACTTGGGTGCGAGCTTCAGGATTAGATTCAGGCTGACCAGTTAATTCGCCAAAGCACAGACGAGAAATTAATGCTGATTCAGAAAAATATCTTGCCCAGCCATAAATAGGGATAAAAAGCCATAGATGGGCATATAGAGATAGGCGAAAATATCTGCCAAAATTAGAGCTATACAAACGGATAGAGGCATTAACTACATTCCCAATTGTTAAGAGTCCAAGGGGTTTATTAGTCATTTGTTTTTAGCAGTGGTAGTTAGGATTAATATTAGGTTATTTGGGGCTTAATGCCTATAGAACATAGATGAATATACAAAGATGGATTGCAAGACGAGAACCTAATTGGCAACAACTAGAACAGTTGTTAAAACAGGTGGAAAAACAGGGTTTAAAATCTTTAGAAGCAGGAGAAATTGCCAGTTTAGCCAGCTTATATCGCTCGGTTTCCGCAGACTTGGCTAGGGCAAGAACTAATAATGTGGGTAGTACTCTAATTCAAGATTTGCAGAGTTTGACGGCTAGGGGGTATAACCAAATTTATCAAGGCGATCGCCAAAAAGATCAAAGGGCAGTTCTTAATTTCTATTTGTGGGGGTTACCTACCGTAATTCGGGAAACATGGGGTTATATCGCTTTAGCCTTCGGTATTTTTATGTTCGGTGGATTGGTGGCTTGGTGGTTTGCTTGGCAAGATCCGATGTTTATGGCTTTGATTGTGCCAGATGGTTTAATTAGAATGGTGCGAGATGAGGGGAAGTTATGGATGGGATCTATCCTTGGTAATGAACCTATGGCATCCAGTAATATCATGATTAATAATATGTCGGTTTCTTTTAATGCGATCGCTGGCGGAATTTCCTGCGGTGTTTTTACTGCTTATATACTATTTTTTAATGGCTTACTAATTGGGGCGATCGCTGTTTTAGTAGGACAAAATAGTTTAGGTTTACCTTTTTGGGCATTTGTATTTCCCCACGGCTCTTTGGAGTTACCAGCAATTTTTATGGCAGGTGGGGCAGGTTTGTTAATTGCAAGGGCTTTACTTTTACCAGGTCAATATAAGCGATTAGATGCTTTGAAGATATATGGGACTCAAGCAGCAAAATTAGTTTATGGCATTATTCCCATGTTATTAATTGCAGGAGCGATCGAGGGCTTTATTTCGCCTAATCCCGCAATTCCCGATATTTTTAAGTATGTAATTGGTACTCTAATTTTTGTATTACTTGTTCTTTATTGCCAACGCCATGAGATTCAAGATTAGGAGTCGCAGATTAGGCTAAAATCTAGGTCAAGGTTAAACTTTTACTTTTTAAGCTCTACACATAAAAAATGTCTGATCGCCCTATTCTCCTTGACTTTGAAAAGCCCATTATTGAGTTAGAAAATCGCATTGAACAAATTCGTAATCTGGCTAAGGAAAATGGGGTCGATGTCAGTGATCAGATTCAGCAACTAGAAAAAAGAGCCGATCAACTGCGGCGGGAAATATTTACCACTCTATCGCCTATCCAAAGGATTCAAATTGCCCGTCATCCTCGCCGTCCTAGCACTTTGGACTATATTCAAGCAATTACCGATGAATGGATTGAACTTCATGGAGATCGCCACGGCAACGATGATCCAGCTCTAGTGGGTGGCATTGCCAAATTAAATGGTCACGGCTGTGTAATTTTAGGACACCAAAAAGGTCGAGATACTAAAGACAATGTGGCTCGTAATTTTGGTATGGCTTCACCTGGCGGCTATCGCAAGGCACTGAGACTCATGGAACACGCCAATCGCTTTAGTTTACCGATTATTACCTTTATTGATACCCCTGGTGCGTATCCAGGAATTGCCGCCGAAGAACAGGGGCAGGGTGAGGCGATCGCTGTAAATTTACGGGAAATGTTTAATTTTGAAGTACCAATTATTTGCACAGTGATTGGTGAAGGTGGATCGGGCGGGGCATTAGGTATTGGCGTGGGCGACCATATTATGATGTTTGAAAATTCTGTATATTCTGTAATTTCCCCTGAAGGCTGCGCCGCAATTTTATGGAAAGATGCTGCTAAGGCAAGTAAAGCGGCGGAAGCACTGAGGATTACAGCTTTTGATTTAAAACAATTAGGGATTGTTGATGAGGTCTTGTCAGAGCCTGATGGCGGTGCCCACCGATCGCCAATTCAAACTGCCCAAACTCTTAAAGCAGCAATAATTAAGAATTTAGAGAAACTCAATGCCTTATCTAAGAGCGATCGGCAAGAACTCAGATATCAAAAATTCCGTAAGATGGGAGTTTTTCTGGAGCAAGCAGTTTCTAGTTAACTATCGGTTCAAAATTTGGCAGAAGAAATTGAAGATATGGGACGTTCTGAAAAGAGAACTCTAGAGAGTCGGATAGAGGTTTTGATTATGCATCTGCTCAAGTGGGACTTCCAACCTAATTTAAGATCGCATAGTTGGGAATTGACAATTAAGGAAGAGAGACTCCGTTTATAATCGCTACTTGATCATAGTCCTAGCCTCAAGCCACATTTAATTGCAAGGCTAGATAGAATCGATAAGTTGGCGGTAATTGCGGCGGAGCGTGAGACGGGACTTAATTCTTTTCCTGAGATTTGCCCCTTTGCGATCGCGCAGATTCTTGAAGGATAGTAATACTTGCGAATGCGAATACTCTCATCTTGGATTGTAATTGCTGAGACTTCTTGTAAAGCTTTTAAGCGGATACTTTTCACGCACGAACACCATGAACTTGATCTGAGACTGCCCAAGCTGCATAGTTTAAGACTTGCGTGATGTCTTCAAGTTCTAACTCAGGGTAGGATTTCAAAATTTCTGTTACAGATAGGTTACTGGCTAAAAGCTTGAGGACAAAGGCTACAGTAATCCTCATTCCTCTGATAGTAGGCTGACCGAGACATACATCTGGTCTAATAATAATACGATCTAATTGTATAGTTTCCATAATCATTACTGGTTAATTTAGGGACTATTACAGTGTCATTTTAGCCTATGGTGATTTATATCTTCGCTAATTCCAAATCAGCAGATTTTAAGCTAAGGCAAATTCTGTATACTGGCGTAAGTCAGGTGATTGATAGGCTAAGAGAATATTCTGTTTGGGAATACCTCGCTCTACTAGCAAATTGGCAATCCCAACTTCGGTTCCGTCATTTTGAATACAGATTTTGTCGCCTTTGAGATCGATATGGATGAGAGAGCCATAAATACGGCGTTTTTGACTCCAGCCTGTACAAACGAGTTGATAGCGATCGCGTTCTCGATCAAATATCAATTCCATGTCTATATCACCATAGGCAGGTTGATGGGTACTGTATTCCCGCAGGATTTCTTGTACTATGTCTCGATAGCTTTCTATGGATACCATTGGACAATTCGCTCCTCTAATTGTTTCAAGCAAAAGAAATAGTCTGAACTTTGATATTAACTTGAAGGACTTTACGCAAGACATTAAGAATAGTGGTGAGATTATCCATAGTCGGATTACCCTTTGCGGATAGCATTCGATGAAGGCTCTTACTTGGTTTCGAGGTAGCGATCGCCAATTCTTCAAACCCAATGGTTGCATTCACTAAATCTCTTAAAATCAGTCTTGCTATTTCTGGCTCACCGTTAAGAAAAAGGGAAATTGCTTCATCTAGCAAAGCCTTGGCAAATGCTGGATCGGTTTGAACTCTAGCATTAACTGTTTCTTTAAAGTCTCTTGTCAATGAGATAGTTGTCATTTCTTCTTACGCTTCTTTTGATTAGTATTTTCTGATGATTGTTCTTGTTTAGATTCTTTTTTTCTTTATTTATATTCTTGGTATAGTGCTTTTGCTTTTTCAATATAATCTGCGATCGCGGCAATGTTAAATAATGAGATTTTTCTGTTTAGCCACATCTTCATTGAGAACTAAAACTGCTGGAGGTGATAAAGCCCATATTTTTATGGTAGGGCGAAGTGCCTTTGCGAGTGCATCTTGGAGAGGTGGGAGCCATGCTTCTTGAAAGTTGTTGATCACTAAGATAAGTAAGAAGTTAACAGAAGTGAGATCGAGTTGTTTGAACTCTTGTGATAACTCGATATTTCCATCAGGATGTCTTTTCAAGCAGATATTTATCGCTAAAGTCAAAGCATTAGTGAGTTTGCTACGAATTTCTTCTATATACTTATCAAAATCAAGACTATTACTAGGTTGGGGTGCGCTAGATTTTGCTTCAATCACCCAAATTGTGGGAGCTTTTCCCTCGTTTTGACGCAAGAGAATAAACTCTGCCATCTTCACGCCTTCCTGAATCTGTTGATAGGTCTTACTTTTCTCAATGTAGAAACAAGCCCCTTCTGGAAACATCCCAAATGTTAACCCAGACTCAATAATCGGATCTGTAGTCATCATACTAGATCTACTTCCTCTTTATAAAGTCGAATCGACTCATCAATGATGGGATTATCGATCATGCCATTTCGGAGATCATCAGAATGCCAAGTTTCAGCAGAAATAATGGGGATTGACATTTCTTTTTGTTGAGCAATCAAATAAAGCTTTTTGATCACAAAATAGGAATGACTTGCAAGAAAAAACTGAATCCCACCTTCAGCCAGTATTTCAATGATGTCAAGTAGTTGCGATATTGCTTGTGGATGCAGTGCAGACTCTGGCTCATCAATAAACACAATTGAATTCTGATCTAGATAGCGATTACCAAGCAATGTATCGAGAATAGCTATTTTTTTAATGCCTTCAGCCGTAACTCCTATGGGAAATTTCTGCTTACCTTTTTTGAATTGCCAATAACCAGAAATTTCATCGTATTCTACCTTTCCACCTAAAATATCCTCTAAGCTTTTACGGGATTGTGAGAACTGAGCGTAATTTTTGCCTTTTTGGGTTTGTTGACGTAAGGCTCTTGCTAAATCTAGATAAGTATCATCAAATCCAAATACTTTGTCTTGTTCACGAGATTTTAAGATGATATTATATATAGAAAGTACTTCTTTTGCGGGTAAAAATATCGAATTACTTTCGCGTGGAGATGGGATATTGTTTTCTAAGGTGGTAATGGATTTGGTAGTATCTTTGCCAAAGGAATAGCTAAAAGTTTTGCCATCAAATTGAAGCTGTAAGAATAATGGACTTTCTGCTCCTTTGGTAACTAAATCACCTATTTTGTCTGGTTGAAATGTCCAATATAATTTATCAGCAAGGATGTCTGATGTACTGCGTTGATCGTTACCACGCTTATATTCTTCAATTGTCCGCATGGAGCTATAGAGAGCTTTAAGTAAAAACGTTTTGCCTGTACTGTTAGCTCCTATAACCAGATTGATTTTTCCTAACTTTTGCCAATTAAGTTGATGAATGGGTGCGAAATTTCTAATTTCAATGCTATTTAACATAAACAATTCCTTGATTTATAATTCATTTGTTAGGTAATGTTAAAGAAGTATTTAATCTACTGATTAAGTAAGCGCTAATATGGCGTGCAACTCATTAATATTATTTAATCCATCGGTGATCGCATTAAGACTCTTTTTGTTGATACCATTCCAAAAAGATTTGATAAGGAAGCTTCTGTTTTTTTGGAATGCTTGGGCTTAACTGACCTTCTTTTAAAGAAATATCATTAACATCTAACATCTCTAGGTCAGTATTATTTTGAATTGCATCGTGAACAGTCTTGATATCAACAAGACAATCAAGATTATTAAAATCGAAATCAAGTATTTTTATTGTATAAAAGGATGTAAGCAATTTAATTGCATTGTTAGTATCGTTATTGATTTCTTTCTCAAACAATTTGTAATTTTTTTCCTTGATTCCAAATAGAATCAAAACTCTAATT
>CASBQR010000148.1 GCA_949127865.1 Synechococcales cyanobacterium PMM_0082 | reverse complement strand
GTTCCCATACATTTGATTATGTGCGGTGGCTCTTTGGCGAAGTTAAGGCTTTAACCGCCCAACTCAAGACCACAATTTGTCAACGTCCAGATCAAGAAGGAATTATGCAATTAGTCGATGCTGATGATACCTGTAATATCCTCTTGGCATTGGTAAATGGCACGCCCTGCAATATCGCAATTAGTACAGTGGCATACGCTGGTAGTGGACATTGGGTGACTATTTATGGCGATCGCGGCACTTTAGTATTAGGCAGCAGTAATCTCAATGACTATATTCATGGCTTTAATCTTTACTATGCCGCCCCAAATCAAGATTTAGAAATCATGCCGATTCCCTCAGAGTATGAGTTTGCCCATACCTATAAAGACGGTAGACTTGCTCCTTTTATTGCTCTTTGCGATCGCCTAGTTTTTGCCATAAATCATAAAATTCCCATGGTTCCGAGCTTAGATGAAGGTGTGAACTCCCAACTATTAATGGATTTAGCGCACCAATCCCATCAGTTACAAAAATGGCTAAATGTTTCTATGGAAAGTGAATTCAGGCTTTAGACTTGAAGATGTTATTCTTAGCTCTGTCAATTAGTTGTGGGAACTAATGCTAAAGCAAAACTATAGGGCTTGGGTGGAAATCGATTTAGCGGCAATTAAGCATAATATTCGTTCCTTAAAAAGCTTAGTATCAGATTCGACCGAACTCTTAGCTGTGGTTAAGGCTGATGCCTATGGTCATGGGGCGATCGCAGTTAGTCAAGCAGTCCTAGAAGCAGGTGCAACATGGTTAGGTGTAGCCACAATTATAGAAGGCGTGCAGTTAAGGAATGCAGGAATTACGGCTCCAATTTTAATTATGGGAGCAACTAATAGTCCAGATGAAATGAAAGCGATCGCCAAGCATCGACTACAACCAACTATTTGCACCATTGAGCAGGCACAATTATTTAATACCACCCTTGAAGATTCCATCAATCCACTATTGGTTCATCTCAAAATTGATACGGGCATGTCTCGGTTGGGAACTGATTGGCGATCGGCTAAGGATTTTATTAAAATTGTACATAGTCTACCCTACTTAAAAATTCATAGTATCTATTCACATTTGGCTACGGCTGATGAATTAGACCAAAGCATCTTACACCTTCAACACCAAAGATTTAAGCAAGTAATTAACATAGTTAAAGAGTCTAATATTCAGCCAATTCTGATTCATTTTGCTAATACCGCAGGCATGATGACGGATCAGAATTTGCATTATGATTTGGTGCGGTGTGGACTGGGGGTGTATGGGTTTTATCCTGCGCCGCACCTTCGAGAAAGTTTCAAATCTCTTCTAAGTCTTTGTCCTGCCATGCAAGTAAAAGCGAGGATTACTCAAGTTAAAAAGATTGAAGCTGGGACTGGAATTAGTTATGGTTATTCGTTTATAGCTTCTAGGGATATGCAAATTGCGACCGTGGCGATCGGTTATGCGGATGGCGTGCCAAGGGGTCTATCTAATCAGTTTTTGGTTAAAGTTGGCGATCGCCAAGCCGCACAAGTTGGCACAATTACGATGGATCAATGTTTAATTGATGTGACAGATATACCTGATGTAAAGGTGGGCGATATCGTCACGATTTTAGGCAATAGTGAAGATAATAATGCCGATCGCTGGGCAGAAACTATGAATACCATAGCTTGGGAAATCTTGTGTGGGTTTAAGCATCGGCTTCCTCGACTGATTATTAAGCGTTGAAGGTATAATCGGAGCAACCTCAAATCAATTCTATATGTCTGACCCTACAACACAAGAGTTAAAAGAACTGATTCTCAATCAAGATCGAAAATTTCAGGAATTAAGAGAACTTATTCTTGGTCTTGATAAAAAGGTGGATGTGCAATTTATTGAACTGAAGAGTGATATTAAATTCGTAGACGAAAGGCTGGGTGGCGAAATTAAGCGGGTTGAAGAAAAGCTAAGTGGCGATATTAAACGGGTCGAAGAAAAGTTAAGTAGTGATATTAAATTTGTTGAAGAAAAACTGGGTGGTGAAATTAAACGGGTTGAAGAAAAATTAAGTGGAGAGATAAAAAGAGTTGAAGAAAAAGTCAGTGGAATTGATAAGCGGATTAGTAATGAAGAGTTTATAAGTCGTGGAGCGTTGACTGCCGTATTTGTGAGTGTAGCAGCAGGAGTTATCAAGTATTTGTTCTCTTCTTCCGCTCCTATATTGTAGGTCAAGCACTAGCAAACCACTAATAACTGATAGATGGGTGTATCTACCAGTTACAAAGATTAACTTAGGATTTAGCAAAGGTAGTAGGCAAAAGTTTAGATACGGGAATCTTAAGCAACTTAGAAATTCCCCGTAAAGAAGAAGAATTTGGTTGCTCCGAAGATTCAGATAGTTTCTGATAATTTAGTCCTGGGTAGTAAGCTTCTATTACCTTGCCCGTGCGTGTGCAAGAAATAAGTAAATAGTCACAAGCACCGCATTGAGTTTGAACTTGAGTTAGTAAAGGTAGATATAAGCGCTCGGCAAGCTTACCGCAATTTGGACATCTTACAGATTGAATAATTGACATATTAAGACTCCTTAAGAAATTTTTAAATTAGTTTGTAAAAATGGGTTTTTTTATAAGGTTTTTAGTTGAATATAAAATAAATATTACGAAATATGATTGATTAAAAAAGTATTAAATTTATCTAAACTAATGAATGATATAAGATTTAGATATATGAACGTATAGCACCATATTATACGAGTTGCAAATAGTTAAATGGTGCAAAAATCAATTTGTCTTCATAAATAATTAGGCAGCTTATAGCGGGGATCGCTCAATGGTAAATGATCCCTGCTTTTCTAGTCCGTTAAATTTTTTACTAAAAATAAGGGATTATCGCTTATTTATGACGAAGAATTGGGGAAATCTGTATTTTAAATATTTAATAATTTTGTTCTTTTTGATCAAAGCGATCGCTATTCAAACACAAAGAAAAAACTTTAAAATCAAACAAATTCATAAAAAATAGAACCCATGCCTTAAAAGCATCACATCCGAAAGTCTAATTAGAAAATCCCACTAAAAAGTAACTACACCACGAATAGATTCTCCCTTGTGCATTAAATCAAAAGCCGTATTAATTTGTTCAATGGGCATGATATGAGTGATCAAATCATCAATATTAATTTTGCCATCCATATACCAATCCACAATCTTGGGTACATCAGTCCGCCCTCTAGCCCCACCAAAAGCTGAACCCTTCCAAACCCGACCTGTGACTAATTGAAATGGACGAGTGCGAATCTCTTGTCCTGCCCCTGCGACTCCAATAATTACACTTACGCCCCAACCTTTATGACAGCACTCCAAAGCTTGCCGCATAATATTGACGTTGCCAATGCATTCAAAACTATAGTCAGCCCCACCTTTAGTTAAATCCACCAAATAGGGAACTAAATCACCTTCTACTTCTCGAGGATTTACAAAATGGGTCATACCAAACTTTTCGGCGATCGCTTTTTTGGCAGGATTAATATCAACCCCAATAATCATATTGGCACCAGCGAGTTTTGCCCCTTGGATCACATTTAGTCCAATTCCGCCCAAGCCAAAAACCACAACATTAGCCCCAGGTTCAACTTTGGCAGTATAGATGACAGCCCCAATCCCAGTGGTTACACCACAACCGATATAGCACACCTTATCAAAGGGGGCATCTTCACGAATTTTGGCAACGGCAATTTCAGGGAGAACGGTGTAGTTTGCAAAGGTAGATGTGCCCATATAGTGATGAATCATTTGCCCATCTAGAGAAAAGCGACTACTACCATTAGGCATGACTCCCCGTCCTTGGGTAGAACGAATTGACTGACACAAATTAGTTTTGCGGCTCAGGCAATATTCACACTGCCGACATTCTGGGGTATAGAGCGGAATTACATGATCGCCTACTTTTAAGCTAGTAACCCCACTGCCCACTTCTACTACTACACCCGCCCCTTCATGTCCCAAAATTGCTGGGAATAGTCCTTCAGGATCGTCACCAGACAGGGTAAACGCATCAGTATGACAGACTCCACTGGCTTTAATTTCAATTAAAACTTCCCCTGCTTGAGGAGGAGCGATCTGCACGGTTTCTATGGTTAGGGGTTTTCCTGATTGCCATGCCACGGCTGCTTTAATATTCAAGGTTTGCCCTCTCTTACTTTCTTTCTATTAGGATTTGGTCTATCTACACATTATCCTAAAATCTATTTTCAGCTTTGATAATTAGCACACCTGAAAAATTAGAATTTATTTTGGGGGTTTCTCTTGTATAAATGCGATCGCAAACTGAGTTAACATAGCTAATACTAAAAGAAATATTAAGAATATGGGTCGTCATCTTCAGTCCATTGCTCCTCATGGTGGACAGTTAATCAACCGTTTAGCCTCAAAAGCGCAAGTAAGCGAATTTTTAAGCAAGGCAGAGTTTTTACCAAGAGTACAGCTATCAGAGAGGGCGCTTTCGGATTTAGAATTAATTGCGATTGGTGGATTTAGTCCCCTCACTGGATTTATGTCTCAAGCGGATTATGAATCTGTGGTGACAGATATGAGGTTGCAAAATGGTTTACCTTGGTCAATTCCGATTACGCTTCCTGTTTCTGAAGCGATCGCTGATCAGCTAAATATTGACACGTTAGTCAGATTAGATGATCCCAATGGTGTATTTATCGGGGTTTTAGAACTAAGTGAAAAGTACGCTTACGATAAATTAAAAGAAGCTCTGCATATCTACCGCACCAACGAAGATCGCCATCCTGGAGTTAAGGTTGTTTACAATCAAGGCAATGTTTATTTGGCTGGGGATATTTGGCTTTTAGAACGGCGATCGCACCCACAATTTCCCACCTACCAAATCGATCCCAAGGAATCAAGAGCGTTATTTTTAGAAAAGGGATGGCGAACTATTGTCGGTTTTCAAACCCGTAACCCTATTCACCGCGCCCATGAATATATCCAAAAATGCGCCCTCGAAATTGTGGATGGGCTTTTTCTCCATCCCCTTGTTGGTGCTACAAAAAGTGATGATGTGCCTGCGGATGTGCGGATGCGTTGCTATGAAATTATGCTTGAACACTACTATCCCCTAGATCGAGTAACCTTAGCGATCAATCCAGCAGCAATGCGCTATGCGGGACCAAGGGAGGCAATATTTCATGCTTTAGTGCGGAAAAATTATGGCTGCACTCACTTTATTGTGGGAAGGGATCATGCAGGAGTTGGTGATTACTACGGCACATACGATGCTCAGTATATTTTTGATGAATTTACGCCTTCAGAACTTGGCATAGCGCCGATGATGTTTGAACATGCTTTTTTCTGTAAACGTACCAAAGGTATGGCAACGACTAAGACCAGTCCTAGTTTACCTGAAGAAAGGATTCATCTATCTGGTACTAAAGTTCGGGAAATGTTGCGACGGGGCGAGTGTCCACCGCCAGAGTTTTCTCGTCCTGAAGTTGCTGCCGAGTTAGCTAAAATTATGCATAAAATGGCGATCGCTGAATCTGCGACTGAATTTCAAATTTAGGAGTGGCAAGAACTACAACGGCGATCGCTTGAATATTTACGGATTTCAAAGTAGCGATCGCTTCCTTAATCGTGGCTCCAGTTGTATAAATATCATCAAATAAGATCACAGAAATCGACTTATTTCTAAATTGATTACCAACCGTAAAAGCAGAGTTAAGATTATCCTCTCGCTCTTGTTTAGATTTAGTCTCGATTTGCGGTTTAGTATTTTTGACTCGTTGCAGAATTTTTGGAGCGATCGCCAATTCCGTATACTGACAGAAATATTTAGCAAGTAATTCGGCTTGATTAAACCCTCGGCTTTTGAGTTTTTCAGGGTGCATGGGAATTGGCACAACTTTGATGTTTGGGGATTGCTTAATTAAGGTTTGAGCAACTGCGTCTTGATTCCATGCTTCAGCGATTTTGATGCCTAAAGGTTGGGCTAGTTCGGGATGATTTTTAAATTTATAAGTGGCGATCGCTTGTTTTAAGCTGCTGTCATAGACTCCCCAAGCAAATAGGTTAATTTCTTCTCGATTTTGGCGAAAGATTGGAGATTTACAGGCAGAAATTTGGCGATCGCAATCTATGCAGATAATTTTGGCAGTAGAGCGATCGCACAGTGGACATTTAGGTTTGAGGAATAGATTGAGTAGACTTGGCATTTAGGGGTGTTAACCTATTAGGGCAAAGAGGGTGGCGATGGGATCTCACTTGGAGGTTGAGGAAACGATGGAGGATTTTTACCCAATTTTTTAGGATCTGGAGAGTTATGGCAAAGATGATTGAAATGATCGGGATTACAAAATCCTACCGCTTAGAGGCAATAAATGTGCCAGTGCTGAAACACATTAACCTCTCCATTGCTGAAGGGGAATTTCTAGCAATTATGGGGGCATCGGGTTCAGGTAAATCTACTTTGATGAATATTATCGGTTGCCTTGATCGCCCTACGTCAGGAAAATATTTGCTGGAAGGGCAGAATCTCACGACCCTAAATGATGATCGCCTAGCCTATATTCGTAATCAAAGAATTGGTTTTGTGTTTCAGCAATTTAATCTCCTCGCTCGATCCACAGCCTTACAAAATGTGATGCTACCGATGATCTATGCCAATGTTCCCATGCAAAAACGCCGAGAACGAGCAATTCAGGCACTTACCAGAGTCGGATTAGCAAGCCGTTTATCCAATCGTCCTAGTCAGCTTTCAGGCGGACAACAACAAAGGGTAGCGATCGCCCGCGCTTTAATTAATCGTCCCGCCCTTGTTCTGGCAGATGAACCCACAGGAGCATTAGACACCAAAACCTCCCAAGAAGTTATGGATTTACTTACGGAACTGAATGAACAGGGCATTACCATTATCATCGTGACCCACGAACCCGATGTTGCCGCCCAAGCTAAACGCATCATCCACATTCAAGATGGGGAAGTTATAGTTTAACGCATACAACTAACCCTAATCCCCCAGCCATTCTCCCAAGGCAGGAGAAGGTGAGTAAGAAATCATCAAAGTCCCGCTCTCGCTCTGGAAGAGGGATTTAGGGTGAGGGCAATCAAAGAAGTTAGACATCGCATAACCTAGTTCTGCCATAGCGTGCGATTTGAGGTGCATTATCAGAATTTTCCAACCAACACCACATTTGATCCCTAAAGGAAAAATGCCACCATTCATGGGGATGTTGCCGAAACCCAGCCTCAATCATGGAATTTTTTAATAATTGGCGATGGTGATGAAAATTTATGCTTTCTGAATCTGTAGCATTTTTGTAATAATCAGGAATAGAGCGATCGCTAATCTCATCAATCTCCCCGCCCATATCAATCTCACAATCATCCTGATCTACTAAGGTAATATCAATAGCTGCGCCTGTACTGTGGGGTGGGGGCATAGCGGGATCAAGACTAGGCACTGCCCAAAATTTATAAACCTGCTTCATTAATTCCTGTTCTTGGTCAGGATTACTTAAATCTATACCCTGTGCTTTTGCCAGTTGGTGCTTAGTATAATTCACCATAAATTCTTGCACTGCTACAGGACGATAGGCATCAAATATTTTAATGCGCCAGTTCGGTTGCTCTTTTTTTAAGTAGCTAGAGGCAACTTCTAATCTTTCTAAAACTCCTGCTCTCACATAAAATGGTGAAAGTTCAGCGTAGGGTGCGCCAAGGCTCATATACAGATGGGGACTGGTAAAGGCAAAGGTATCAGGAATTTTGACTAACTTTTCTCCACATTCAATAATTGGGATAGAGCTATAAACAGCCATGATTAGGACACACTCATCATTTCGAGATTATACAAACTGGCATAGAGTCCCTGCTGCTTAACTAATTGATCGTGGCTACCAGATTCCACCAATTCTCCCTGCTTCAGTACCAAAATCCGATCCACATTGCGAATGGTCGATAAACGGTGGGCAATAATAATCGTCGTTCTGCCAATCAGGAGATTATCTAAGGATTTTTGAATTAGATATTCCGTATTGACATCTAAACTGGCGGTAGCTTCATCTAAAATCAAAATGCGCGGATCACGGACGGCTGCTCTGGCAAAGGCTAATAGTTGTTTCTGCCCACCCGATAAATTTGTCCCCCGTTCCCGTACTTGAGATTCATAGCCCTGGGGTAATGCTTGAATAAATTCATCCACATTCATCACCTTAGCCGCAGCGATCGCCTCATCCATACTGTAATCATCACCAAGGGTAATATTGTCCTTCACATTGCCAGAAAACAGAAACACATCCTGCAAAATTACGCCCAAATACCGCCTCAGTTCCAATTGGGTAATGTCCCTAATATCGACATCATCAATTAAAATCCTGCCACTAGCAGGCTCATACAGTCGAGACAGTAAACGGATAATGGAACTTTTACCTGCACCTGTGGGACCAACTAAGGCTACTTTTTCCCCAGGAGCGATCGCAAAACTCAGATTTTTTAAGACAAACTCATCGGATTTATAGCCAAACCATACATTCTCAAACCGAATTTCACCTTTGCCATTTTGAGGTAAGGATTTAGGATTAATAGGATCACGAATTTCAATCGGCTCATTCATGATTGCCGTAATCCGTTCGATCGCTGTAAATCCAGATTGAATAGTTGTAAATTTTTCTGCTAGTTGACGTAATGGTTCAAATAATCGTTGGGAAAATAATACAAACGCTGAAAGCTCACCAAAGGTCATCTGCTTTTGCACAATTTGTCCACCACCTAGCCACAATACGCCAGCGATCGCAATTAAAGAAGTCCACTCTAGGGTCGCTGATACGGCGGAGTCATGGAAAATAGTGTTATTAACTTCAGTTACGTACTGCTCATTTACCTTAAAATTCTGCTTTGAGTTAATCTCTGCCCGCCTAAACAGTTGCACAATTCCCACGCCAATAATATTTTCTTGGAGAATAGAATTCAAGTCTGAGAGTTTGTCCCTTGCTTTGAAGTTAGCTTTACGAAACTCATGCTGGAAGTAAATGATCAGGGCAGTGACTGGAAAAATCATCAAGGTCAAAAGCAAACCTAAATCCCAGCGCAGCCAAAACATGAATATAGCCGTGACAATCAAAGAAGCAATGTCACTGAAAATCCCCACAGCCCCTGTTGCAAATACATCACCCAATGCTTCCACATCACTGGTTAAACGAGTAATTAATTTTCCTACAGGTGTGCGATCAAAAAAACTTGTAGACAAAAGAGTGACATGGGCAAATAAGTCTTTGCGAATATCTGCAGTTATATTCTGCCCCACCTTCTGCACTAGGTAACCTTGCCAAGACTGTAGTCCTAGTCGGAGTAAAACTGTAAACCCAACCAATAGGCACAACCAACGCAATCCAATTAAATCACCCTTAGCAATTGGACCATCAATACCCTGCTGCACTAAAATTGGCTGGATAGCATTAGCGATCGCCAAAGGCACCAATAATATTAGAGAAATAACTAGATTCTTGGTACTACGTTGGGCATAGGGTTTGAGCTTAAGTAGAAGTCGCCAATCATTATCAGTCTTTGGTTTGAGTTGGTTAGCAACCATGAAGTAAGTATGAGTATTTTTTAGTTATCTTTATCTAAGATAGCCTAATCTAAATCTCTACCACCAGGGTTACGAGATGGATCACTGTTTAGGAACCCAAAGATAAACAATCCAACAAAGAAAAATACAGTAATGTAAACAACAATTTTGAGAGTGAGCATGAATATTAAGATCTCCCGCGATAAAAAATTAAATTAATAATTAAACTTAATTGTACAGTCGATACGCTATTAACCGCACTCCGCAAGAATACTTAAAATATGCAAATATGCAGTTATCAAAAATGGCTAGAATTGGCTCCCTAAGATTTTTAGTGCCATTGCAGATGAGGGATAAAAATGATTATTAAGATTTGTGGAATTACTAAACCTAATCAAGCGCTAGCGATCGCCCAGATGGGGGTAGATTATTTAGGATATATTTGCGTACCAGCTTCACCCCGATTTATAAATCCTGAGCAGGTTGCTGAAATTACTGATATTCTCCAAGATTACAAACTTGGTCATGTTGGTGTATTTTTAGATGCAGATATGGCAAAAATTGCCGCATATATAGAAATTGCCAATATAAATTCGATTCAACTCCATGGCAATGAATCCGTAGAATTTTGTCAAGAGCTTAGATCTGAATTCCCTGAAATCAAACTAATTAAAGCATTTCGGGTTAAAAATCAGCAAATTTTGTCGGAAGTAATCTCCTATACAAATCATGTTGATGTGGTGTTACTAGATGCTTATGACCCTCAGCTTGCAGGCGGTACGGGCAAAACTTTAGATTGGTCAATGTTACAGGACTTTAGCCCTAGTTGTGATTGGTGGTTAGCAGGAGGTTTATCTTGTCAAAATATTGAAGTAGCGATCGCTCAGTTACAACCCAATGGTGTTGATATTTCTAGTGGAGTCGAAAATTCCCCTGGGGATAAGAACTTAGATCAAGTCAGGGATTTAATCAAACTATTGACATTCAAAATATTCGCAGCAAATTAAGATCAAACTTGCCATAGATAGAAAAATAAAACAATTAATGAGAAACTCGCCCTGCTGAAAGTAGGATAAAAAAAAGGGGAGCCTAGCCCCCCATACAAATTACTTAAATTTAGGAAAGAATTTTACTTAATAAATAGCATCTCTTGATAAGTAGGCAGAGTCCAAAGTTCATCGGCAACTTCACCTTCTAGGGCATCAGCAAACTCTCTGACGTTATCCATCATTGGACGGATAGTTTTAGCTGAATATTGCAAATGCTCTTCATGCGAGGCAAAATCATGATTATGTAATGCCATATCTAATTTGCTGACGGAATCCATCATGGATTTAACTAAACCAGCTACTTTTTCCACTGTCTCAGTAGTTAATTCAACACCGATTTCTTTTAATGAAGCGATCGCTCCAGATAATCTAGTTAAATAAGTAACAGCAGTTGGATAAATTATGGTTT
Organism: Synechococcales cyanobacterium PMM_0082; assembly: GCA_949127865.1. Taxonomy (GTDB): domain Bacteria; phylum Cyanobacteriota; class Cyanobacteriia; order Pseudanabaenales; family Pseudanabaenaceae; genus PCC-7502. The sequence continues at coordinate 6,788 of CASBQR010000148.1, read as the reverse complement.
TCGCCATACTAACTACCAATTTTGCTTCCACTTCAATAGAGAGAATATATTGTTCGGTATAGGTCTCAAATCTGCTCGCTAGTTCCACAGGACTAAGAACACCCATTTTCTCAAATAGTTCAATAATATGGGGTTGTTTCAGTACAGGCAGAGCATCAGCCGCAGTCCGCAAATTAGGCAGCCCTCTCTCGGCGGCTAGCTTATGCCATTCCTCAGAGTAACCATTACCATTAAAAACGATCGCCCCATGCTCATCCATAACCTCTTTCAGTACCAAATGAATAGCGGCATTTAGTTCTGTACCCTTTGCTAGTTCAGATTCTAAAGCTTCTGCCATCCAGTTTAAGGAGTCAGCAAGGATCGTATTCATGGCTACCAATGGACCTGCCACAGATTGCCCTGAACCCACTGCTCGGAACTCAAAGCGGTTTCCAGTAAAAGCAAAAGGTGAGGTACGATTGCGATCGCCTGGATCTTTAGGTAAAAGTGGTAAGGTGTCTACCCCAATATTCATCATGTCCTTAACCTTAGAGCCAGTCACAGCACCTTGGCTAATTTGCTCAAATACATCCTCTAATTGGGAACCCAAATATACAGACATAATGGCAGGAGGAGCTTCATTCGCACCCAATCTATGATCGTTACTAGCTGTAGCAATCACCGCCCGTAACAGAGAGCCGTATAAATGCACACCCCGAATTACGGCACCACAGAATACTAAAAATTGAGCGTTAGAATGAGGAGTATCGCCTGGATCAAGGAGATTACCTTGGGTGGCATTACCCACAGACCAGTTAACGTGCTTACCAGAACCATTAATACCTTTGAAGGGTTTTTCGTGGAGTAAGCAGACAAAGCCATGTTTTTTGGCAGTAATCCGCAGCAGAGTCATTAGTAATTGTTGATGATCTGTGGCAACGTTCGCAGCCTCAAAAAACGGCGCAATTTCAAATTGTCCAGGAGCAACTTCGTTATGTCTGGTTTTAGCAGGAATACCCAATCTATAGGCTCTTTCTTCTATTTCTTGCATGAATAACTGCACGCGCTCTGGAATTGCTCCGAAGTAGTGGTCGTCAAATTGTTGCCCTTTAGCAGCAGCTTTACCAAATAGGGTTCTACCAGCTAAAAGTAAGTCTGGGCGGCTATTCGCAAAATTTGCATCTATTAAAAAGTATTCTTGTTCCGCACCACAACTGGAGTTAACAGGGGCAACTTCAGTATTGCCTAACAATTTCAAAACTTTAGTTGCTGCCTTATTCATCGCCGCATTGGAGCGCAGAAGTGGAGTCTTTTTATCTAATGCTTCTCCAGTCCAAGAAACGAATACAGTAGGGATACAAAGGGTGGCACCATTATCTGTTTCCATAATGTAGGCAGGACTGGTGACATCCCAAGCGGTATAGCCTCTTGCTTCAAAGGTAGAACGAATACCGCCGTTAGGGAATGAGGAACCGTCTGGCTCACCTTGGACTAATAATTTGCCTACAAATTCGGAAATTACTGATCCATCACTTTGGACAGAAATAAACCCATCATGCTTTTCGGCAGTGGCATTGGTAAGTGGGTAAAAAACGTGGGCATAGTATAGTGCGCCTTTAGAAATTGCCCAATCTTTCATAGCGATCGCGACTACATCGGCAATAGAAGGATCGATGGTTTCGCCAGATTGAATTGTCTTTTTTAAAGATTTAAATACATTCTTGGGGAGACTAGCTTGCATTTTGCTCAAACTAAATACATCTACTGCCCACAAATCTTCAAGTTTACCAGGTGGGGTCAGACCTAGGCTTTCCCGATTTGTGATTTTGGAGATTGCCTGCAAGCGTGATTCGTTGCCACTCATATTTATGTCCTCGTGTAATGTCTTTGATCTAAATTTGATCTACATTTATAACGCTAACAATTAATTAGTCCCAGAAAAGTTACGTATAGACAAAAAACATAGAAAAAGTTGCTTCTAAATTTTGTTTTAAGTGAAATTAATAATTTAAAATACAAACGCGATGTGAGACTTATTTGATTGCCCTCACCCTAAATCCCTCTCCCAGAGCAAGAGCGGGACTTTGATTTTCAGAACCCACAGAATTAGTGGGGCTGGCTAGATTCTTTAAAGGAAATCTCCTTAATTGCTTCTAATCATTACTTTTTACGGCGATCGCTACATCTATAGTCTTAAATATTTGAGATTTTAGATTAATCGGGGGGCATCTTAGTTTTGAGACGAGAAGATAACTAGACATTGGTTTATCTAAATTAAGGCAGGAATAATGCGATCGCTTGCCATTCTTGCCCCAGAGATATTTCTAGCAGTAGGACCTACTTGCAAAGCCGCTAACCCACCCATTAAGAATAATTCACATCCTTTCCATCGCAAGCATGGATCTATAATTGGAAAACCTCCCACGACTTCTATTGGAAATTGCTCGATTATTTCAGTTAGAAGCGGATCAGCCTTGACATCAAACTTGGTTCCAGTTGCCAACCAAAGGCGATCGCAGTTTAATTCCATTCCATCCTCACAAATTAGCCGCCAAAAGTTTCCTTTCCATTCTGCTTTCATTACTTCGCAATTTTCATAGAAATCCACTTGCCCACTACGATTTGCCTGTTCTAACCGATTGAGCATTTCAGGAGTCAGCGAACCCCCATCACGGGCAGAAATTACCATTTGGCGGCGTTTCTCCCAATCTGTTTCTGCTTCAAAACCCTTTAGATATTTTGGTCCAAGCCAGCCAGGTTCAGCATCAAATACCTTTGCCTTAAGCTTACGGCGTGACATTAGACCTACTTTAGCACCACGATTAATTGCTCCCATTGCTAAATGCCCACTGGTCAAGCCCCCACCAATAATTATAATTTTTTCGCCAAATAAGCTGCCAAGCGATCGCAAATCTATACTATGGGAGTGAACTAAGCGAACTTTAGGATAACTCTCAGCAATTTTATTTACCCATTCAGGTATTTGCACGAAGGTCTTATTAGTAGCTAAGATCACTCGTCTTGCTACCAAAGAGTTCCCATCATCCAACCACAGCCTGAAATGTGGATCTAACGGCTCTAATCGGGTAATGGTTGCTTTAACCACACGATCGTTCACTTTAAATTCTTGAATTGCTTGTTTGCAAAAATCTTTAAATAATTCTGTGCTTGGCAAATCGTAAGGGGGATGCAGTTCGTTAGTACGGGACTCAGCAAAACTTCTCAAATTAAAAGCATCAGGCGCAGGATGGTGTACTGCAGGCGATCGCAAATGGGGAATTTCCTGCATAGCAAACTGCCGATGCCATTGACTTAGCCAACTACCACTGGGATCGAAAGCTAAAAAGCGATCGCCAAAATTCTTACGTTTTTGAATTAGATGCAAAGCTAAAGTCAGGGCATGAACTCCAGCCCCAGCGATCGCAAGATTAAGATCAGGCTTGACAAACATAACAACAAGAATGATAATCATTATCACTCTAGCACGTCTCATTAAAAACCTATGAAAGTTGCCTATATCTTCTCTAGTCAAGGACATACTGTTTCCTACATTTTGGCGCAAATGATTTTGCCTCAACTTGAGAACAAAGCTCATGGCGTAGAAGTATTGGGTATGTTCTTCTTTGAGGATAATAACTATGTTTTGGTAAATGGGAATCCAATTGGCGAACGATTGGCAAAGGTCGCTGAAGAGCAACAGATTCTAGTAATGGGTTGTGATAAATGCTGTATTGAAAGAGGAATAGAGACCAAATTGGTTACTGGCGCAGTAATTGGCTGCTTCCCAAAACTATATTCTGCTTTGGCAGGTAATCCACCAGATCAAATAATTACTCTTTAGTTTCTTCATGCCTCTAAATCAAATTTCCCCCCAAATTATTGCTATAACTGGTGCGCCTGGAATTGGTAAAACCAGTTTGATTCGCAGGTCGATTCAAGAAAACCCTTCTGAAAAAATCCTTTACTTCTCTCCAGGGGCTGGTACTGTTCCCATTGACTCTACTCAGATTCAGATTGAATTCCCAGATGTGCAAATCTTAACCGAAGGTCAGGAACTAGAACTAATTGAATATGTAGAACAAGGAGCGATCGCCTACATCGAGTTAGGTTTTCATTTAGACCTAAGTTCGGGCGAGAATTTGCTCCAAGCTCTATCAGAATATAGAACTGAGCGAATTGCTATAGTTCCCAAAGGGTTAGAAGACTCAGAATGGTATAGATGGGCAACAGAAGTGAGAACCGCAGAATGTAACTTTGATTTGGATCAGATCCAGATGTGGCGATCGCCATGCACAGGACAGATGTTTGATCCCAATAGCTTAAATGTAATTTGGTACGAACTCACCCAAGGAGCATACGGAGAAGTTTGTAGATGTAAAGGGATATTTGATTTACCTGACGGCAGAACTTTTTATGTGGATTATGTCAGTGGAGATCCTGACAGCCTCTATCTTCCGCTCAAATTACCACGGTGGTTAGATGGCAGACCAACTCGCTTTAGTGGCATTGAAGTTATGGGTCGAAATTTAGATGGAAAAGCGATCGCTCAGTCCATTACCGATAGTTGTCTCTCCGATGAGGTAATTTCCCAATATCAACAACAAATCAAACAATCTCTATTAGTCTCAGCTTAAAGAAAAGAATAATATGAAAATCGCAGTCATGTCTTGCATTCATGGTAATTACGAAGCCCTCGAAACCGTACTTAGAGATATAGAACAGCAAAAAGCTGAAAAAATATTCTGCCTTGGCGATCTAGTGGGCTACGGTCCCTTTCCCAGTAACGTAGTCGAGATGATTCGCTCTCTAGATATTCCCACAGTGCAAGGCTGCTGGGATGAAGATATTGTCGAAGGCTTAAATTCCTGTGAATGTAGCTATCCTTCGGTATTGGCAGAGCAACGTGGAAAATTCGTACATGAATGGACAAATCAGCATATCTATGATGAAACCAGAGAATATCTAGCAGAATTGCCCAAAACCCTACTAGATGGTAATCTTGCCTTTGTGCATGGCAGTCCTCAAAGTCAGCATGAATATCTATTACCCGAACTGAATGGCTTTATTGCTTTAGAAAGAGTTCTCTCCACTGGTGCCGATATTTTATTTTGTGGTCATACCCATATCCCCTATGTGCGATCGCTAGATCAAGGGCAATTGCAAGTGCGAGTCATGACAGGTGTAGAAACTTTGAATGCCGAATCCAGAAGTTTTAATACAGACCTTAAACGGATTGTAAATGTTGGCTCCGTAGGTGAACCCCGTCATGGTAGACCCAATGCCACCTATGTTATCTATGACACCGATAGCGATCAAATTACCATGCGAGAAGTGGAATACGACTATCAAAAAACCTGTGCGGCAATTATTGAAAGAGGTTTACCCGCAATTTTTGCATGGCGATTAGCGAAAGGAATGGAATATGCCGAAAGAGCAGATGATGCTTCCCACCTGTGTGAGCGAGGAGTATAGATGAGTATTTGGGCAATTTTAAGTGGGATTGAAGGGAATCTAATCGCCTACGAAGCAGTATTAGCAGACATCAAACGCCAAACTCCTAAAGTCACTGATTTATTTATTCTAGGAGATGTGATCAATGCCAATCCTGCCAGTGGAAAAGTGATAGAAAGAATTCAACAACCTCGTTCTGGTGAACTAGTGGCACAAGTTTGTAAAGGTTGGTGGGAAGAACAATTATTAATGCTTCATGGCTATGTCCAACCGATTGAGCCTAATCCGTTAATGGAAAAGTATGGAGCGGCAACTGCTAAACAGTTATGGGATAGCATACCAAAAGAGACAGTAGAGTGGATTAGTAACCTCGATTTCGGTTTTATGGAACTAGATTGTCTTTTAACCCATGGCAGCAGCATTAATGTGTTGGAAGAGCTTACTCCCCAAAGTTCACCATTACAGCTATTTGATCGGGTAATGCGAACTCAGGCAAATCGGTTATTTTGCGGGCGATCGGGTCAGACTTTTCGTTATCACATTAAGGATGGTTCAGTTAGCTCAACTGTAATTACTTTAGATGGAATCCAGCCATCTCAGAGTGAGGAAGCATCGGAGCGTTACATTATCGGTGTGGGTAATGTCGGGCGGAATCCGAATGTTTCAACCTATACACTTTACAGTCCTAATACAGATAAATTGCAATTCAAAACTGTGCGCTATGGATCGGGTAAAGGTTTTAATTAGCCCGAGCGCAACAAAACCATCAGACTTTCGATAGTGCTATATTGCCATTATCTTTATTCAATTAAATTCTAGGCTAAACGTAGCTTTGAGTATTAAGTGAAGTGAATTGAGTAGAAATGGCTATAAGTGTACAAACTCCGTTATTTCTTCGACTTTGGTTCTGGTATTTGTCTATGGGCTGCAAATGATGCCGCTAAAGACCATTTTGGCTACCCAGTTGATAGCTCTAAACTGTCAATTACTTCAACCCTGATCCATCGTATTGGGTTTGTTTTAGCTTGGTACGATACATTTCTGGATTGGGATAATCCTCCAAGCGAAACATTATGGAGAGCAAACGAGAGAAAACCATTTAACCTTGCAGCCCAAGAGTTGTTATATTTACTTCGAGAGGAATTGGGAGTAGAGTTTGAGATTATGGATGAATCGAGAATAACAGCAGTATGATTGGTTTGTGGTCGAACACTGTGCTGGAGCGGACGAGGTGAAATCTGGTTGTGATTGTGCAGGCTATTACAAGGCGATATGCTTAAAATTTGTTTCTTATCTTCTTTCACCAATTTTCTTTTTTTGCTTATATATCCTTTTGAAATTTTACAGCTTTGGGTAAT
>CASBQR010000147.1 GCA_949127865.1 Synechococcales cyanobacterium PMM_0082 | reverse complement strand
TCTAAAAACATCCCACTGCCTGTACCTCCGCATAGTGAAGTTACGATAAAGAAGTTGATGCCAGGATCGAGTTTAAGTTTATTTTCACTACTAAGTAAGTAGCTTGCGTGTCCATCAGTTCTCTCTACGGCAGCAGCGATCGTTTGTTGAAATTTCTCATAGTTTTTAGTAAAGGCTAATCTGCCAATGGGGCGGCGGGCTTGCGCTCCTTTCTCAATAGCGGGAATGTTTTTAGCCAATTGAGGCGGGAACCACTTAGAAATGTGAGACTGAGGCTTGAGAGTATTGGGGTTACGATAAACCTCTTGAAGTCCCTCAGAGACAGCCTTGGCTTCGGAGGCAGATACTACGGCTTTAACTAGTTCTGTTTCTCGAAAACTTATATCCTTACCTCTGTAGTTGTTAACTCCTTTAGAAATAGAGGCGTCATCAGTATCAATTTGAACAAAACTGACTACAGGTAATTTATCTAAGGAGCCATAGCGATCGACGATTATTTTCCTAATCTGAGTTAACACCTTTTCGCCTGTTCCCCCGATTCCGATACATACAGTGCGAGTAATACCTTGATAGTCTGCCATAATTGTCACTCCTATTTATCAATAACTATTTCTACTAAAAACTCTTTGTCTTTATGATCTGGACAGTTCAAACTAATACGCCTCCCTGAAATTTTGTGTTTACTTGTGATTGTATTTTCCCCATAATAAATAGACGTTGAAGTGGATAATTCAATACCACTAGGCACAACATAAATATTTCTACCTTGCCGTTGGAGATAACCTCGAATTTCCGCCCCTGGGCAGTCGATTGAGCCAGCATAACTTTGATTGAATTCACCGATCGCAATTCTTTGATTATTCTTAAGCTCAAATCCTTGAGGTTCATCCAGATCGGGGGTTTTAATTTCTAATTTAAGTTTTCCGCCTGTATGCCAAAATCTCCAACCGATCAAGGCAAAGACGATCACAATAGTAGTAACTCCTATTGCAGATGGCAGTCCTAATTGACTGAATAAATATGAATCGACTAAGCAACTTTCTTGTCCACTAGGCGCAGGTGTGCAAAATTCTTGAACCGTCGCTGGAATATCGACAACCGTATATTTGTAATTATTAATAGATACGGAGCGAGGCTCTAGGGGTATAACTTCTAACCATTTTGCTCTTTCGATACTTTCAAGTGAATTAGGATTTCTAAATGGGCTATCGCTAGGTGTTTCGATCCATTCATTGCCTGTTTTGTTACGTAAAGGTGCATCGGTAAGCCAGATCACAGCTTGAGACTTTACGGGGAGCTTTGCAACAAGACGATCTTGATTTAGTTGAGCAAGATGTTTGTATATTTTTAGCTCTGCTTTTTGAATATCGGTATTAGCAGCATTAGGGTCGCCTGTGAGCGGGAGAGTATCAATAACTTGACTAATTTGGTCTTGATCTTTGACTTCAATAGGGGTTAGCGGTATTTCTAGTTCAGAACTGAAGGGAACTACATAAATAGAATCTCCACTTTTTAATTGATCCCTAACTATTTGCTTTAAGCGCAGGATGCCCTCGTCATTAATTTGCACACTTTGGGTGGTGTCAATGGCTATAACAATATCTCTGCCCTGAAATCGGGATATAAACTCAATTGTATTTCTCTGTGTAGGACTTAAGCTGCTGCCAGGTGTAACTGTTGAGGAAATCACAGAGATTTGTATTTAAGTTTGCGATCGTTAGGACTAATCATACAGTAAATTTGTGACGGATATTGGTACCAAACCTTGCAATAAAAAATAATTGCTAGGGATTATGCCCACGAGTTCCAGTCTATCTAGTTTTAATAGTAGCGAATTATATCAACGTAGGGTGAATGGGTAAAAACGACTAAAGATTTATAGAAATTGCCTCTACAGGACAAACGGAAATACATTGTTCACAGACTATACAAAGCGATCGCCGAAAATCCAAACGAAAAGATATAGGATCTAAGCTTAAAGCTGTAGTTGGACAGACTCCCGTACATAGTCCGCAATCAACACAAAGATTTTCATCAATAATGATTTCTCTTTTATCAGAGGAAACTTCTATTTCTTGCGATCGCATCCATTCTATCGCAGATTCTAATTGATCTATATCTCCAGATAGCTCTAATACCATCTTCCCTTCTTGATTAGGCGCAATCTGAGCACGGATAATATTTGCAGCAATATTAAAATCTCGTGCTAGTCGATAGGCAAGAGGATTACTGATGGAATGTTTAGGGAAAGTAAGGTTTACTCTTTGCTTCATCGTTTTATAGTATTCGATAAAGACCAGACTTTACTTGTCAGTGAACTTAAATTAAGTAGGAAAGCTTAAGTAAACTGATAAAGGTAAAGGGTCGCAGGGCGGGATTAAAATCAAAGTGCTATAAAAAGAAATAAATGAGATTTAAGATTTTGCCACCCTTCTTAATAATCAACTTAAAATCAGGCAGATTTTCTATATCCTTTACCAACGATGAAATGGGCGCATCTCAATTTTGCGTGAGTATGTAGTCATAACGGAACATCAAATTAGATTTGTAATACATTAATCTAAATCAGATTGATAACTAGCAGCTTGTAAAACAAACATTTGATGATATAAACCACCCAATTTCATGAGTTCTTGATGAGTGCCAACTTCCACAATTTTTCCCTGTTCTAAAACCACAATCCGATCTGCCATTAACACCGTCGAAAAGCGATGACTGACCAGAAAAGTGATTTTGCCTTTAGTTAATGCTCGAAATCTTTGAAATAAGTCATGTTCAGCGATCGCATCCACGGCAGCCGTAGGTTCATCTAAAATCAAAATCTGGGCTGAGGTCATAAAGGCTCTTGCCAGTCCGATCTTTTGCCACTGTCCACCTGAAAGCTCTACACCACCCGTAAATATCTTGCCCAAGAGCGTTTGAAAGCCATGATCAAGTTCTGAAATTACTTCCGTTGCTCCTGCGGCGATCGCAGACTTTTGAATTTTGTCCTGATTCTGATATTCCTTCAAATCCCCAAACCCAATATTATTTTCCACACTCAAGGCATAGTGGGCAAAGTCTTGAAATAAAACGCCAATTTGCGATCGCAATTCCTCTAAATCAAATTCAGCTAAAGGAATACCATCAATCGTAATTTCCCCAGACTCCAGATCGTAAAACCTTGCCAATAGTTTCAACAGCGTCGTTTTACCTGAACCATTTACACCCACAAGGGCAATACATTCGTTCGGCTTTACGGTTAAATTAATATCTTCTAAAGCGAAATGGCTTGCACCCGCATACTTAAAGCTAAGATTTTTAATCTCTAAACCCGTAGCGATCGCCGTAGGAAATTTACGATTACCCTGACTCACAACTTGGGGTTTGAGACTTAAAAATTCAAAATATTGAGAAACGTAAAGGTTGTATTCATAAATCGTGGCGATGTTTTGTAAAATTCCTTGAATTGCATTCTGTGCCTGTTGAAATGCCCCGCCATACATGGTCAAATCTCCCACCGTAATTAAGCGTTGCACCGCCTGCCAAATCACTAAAGCGTAGGCACCATAAAAGCCCAAACTTGCCACGATCGCTATGCCAAATCTTGCCAATGCCTGTTGTCGTGCTAGTACCCTCGATTCTTGATTAAAACCTTGACGAATTTCTTGATACTGACTTAAAAAATATTTGCCCAAATTAAATAAGCGAATTTCCTTAGCAAAGTTCGGATCGGTCAAAATCTCGCCGAAATAATCCCCCAACCGTTTACTTTGGGTTTGGCGGCGCATCATCCAAAACCTGCGACTGGAATAATTTACCCCCACCCAAAAAGTTGGCAAAGACGTGACCAGCAGTAGCAATACCACCAACGGACTAAATCGCACCAACAAACTCACCAGACCAATAAAGCCAATAATCTGCCCCACTAATTGCGTCAAGTTGCCCACTACTCGCAATGGATAAAAGCTGCCACTTTGTTGGGCACGGTTCAGGGTGTCATAAAATTCTGCCGACTCAAAATGGGCGAGGTCTAAACGGGTGGCTTGGGCTAAAAGTTTGCCGTTGGCATAGAGAGTAAAGCGATCGCTCAAAACTTGAGAGATATAAGAATTACCCTGCTGCAACGCCTCTTGAAGTAAAGCTAAACCTAGCCCCAATCCCGCTAACCTTAATAATGGCAGAATATCTAGGCTGGAGTTACTGATACTTAAAATGATGCGATCGACAATTAACTTGGTGACATAAAGCTGTGCCACAGGAATTAATGCTCCCGCCAAAGTCAGAATCAAATTGACGATTAACCATCCTGCTGCGGCTTGCCAAACCAGTTGTATTAACCTTGGGACATTTTTTAATAATACTTTTAAGGAAACTAAAGCAGAGCGATCGGAACGAGTCATGTTTTTATTAGATATCTTAGCTTCAGTTTAGGTTAAGGTTTTTCTTGAGAATATAAACTGAGGCAGTCAAAACCTGTTGTGATCAAGTTTAAATCTAAAATTCTGGAGAAAGATTCGCCATCAGAAGTTCAAAGTTGAACCTCATTAAGTATGAAAAGTGAGCTTAAGCCCCTTTTTCTATTACTCGCCAATCTATTTTGTCATTAATTTTATGAATTACTTGCCTCCTTTCCGAACCATTTTGAACCCGTACACATAAATATCAGCGAACCCATAACGACTTTCTTTTTCTCGCCATTTAGCTAAACCGATTTCACTTAAAAAATTGGAGAAATTATCAAATTCAGTATATGGTTCTATCGCGCTTTTCTGCCATACTTCATAGAGTTCGTCTTTTGTAGGTAAAGCGGGAACGCCTTCAAGTTCTTCAAAAAATTTGCATAGATCAGGATATTCTTGTTTAATAGCTTCACATCGCTCTTCTGATGCCTTTTCCAAGCCGATCTCTAGAGATGTTCCACGAAGTAAGCGGTCAGTCGGAAATTTGACAGATGTTTGCCCTTTATAAGTTAACTCATGCTCTTTTGCTCCCTTAAGCAATACACTCAAGCTACGGGGAAAGGCAATACCATTCAAGTCTGACAATCTTTCATACACCCACCTGTGGACATACCTAGTTTTAGTACCTGTTCTTCTCCGAATACCCCACATTAAATCCAATGCTCGATTTAATATATCTTCATTAGCGGTATCAATATTTTCAATCGGAGCAGAACAATCTACTAAACTTTTAAACTTTCCTGACTGCATGGCTTGGCGAAGGGCTAAGCGTAAAAAATCTACTCTCGTCCACTTCAATATTAAATCGCGCCCATTGAAGTGGCTTTTATTATCAAAATTCAAACGATTCCATATGTCCTCTGGCAGGAAAATTTTAAAGCGAATCGAAACTAATTTGCGAGCATCACAGGCTTGAATAAGTTGAAATAAACCGATCAAAGCTTGTTGTCTAATCCCTTCTCTTTCAGGGAAATCCTCATCTAGATCATCATATAAAAGCCAAAGTGTCTGATTTTTCTCTGACTGCTGCTCGTTAAGAATATCTAACGCATCCTTTACAAGAAGTCTTAAATCCGAATCAGTTGACAATTGAATGAGAGTTTGAGTATGTTCGGACTGCCAATTTAGTCCAGGTAATTTACTTAAAATATCGCGTAGATTATCAAATTTTGTGCCTCTATTTCCTCTGGAGAGGTTGAGGTGTTTGGATTGAAAAACTCGAAGGATTAAATAAGCTCTCCATATAGCTTCCCAACTACCTCGGTTGTTCTCCAATGCTTGATTAATAATTTGGAATTCATCACGAGATGGACGACTTGTATCGAAAGTGCCATGACCAGAGAAAAAGGTTACAGAATCTAATCTACCATTAGCAAAGTTTTTAGCTTTGGCTTCATGTTTCAATGGAAGCAAATAAAGCGCAGTTTTACCAGTTCCTTTTTTACCTCGAATCAGACAGGTTGTTGCATCTAAAAACTTTTCAAAATTAGCAGTTTTTTGAAATAGCAAATCAAGATTTTGGTCGGGTGCAGCAGCATTTAATTCCTGAAACTGAAGACTTTCGATCATTTCCCAGCGTTCCTGCGTATCTTTGCTAGTTAATATTTCTCCTAGACGTATTTGATTGCTATCTTCATCGATCAAGTTAGCAATTCGATTGTAATAATCTAATAAACCTGTTACAGGATAGTATTCAGCCAAAGCTATTGGTTGGAGGTAAGGCACTACAAGTGGTTCTAATGTTTCAGAATAGATGTCATCTTCATTTAACACTTCTGTCTCTAGTCCTTGATCAATTACTTCCCGCAACTGATTCCAAAGCTCTGTGATTTTAGACATCCCAATCTTACTGAGATCTGGAACAGGTGAAAACACAAAATTTATTGATAATTTCCCAAATGTATTGAGAGTCTTTAGTAGAAGCTCAATACCTTGTCGATTTTGTTCGTTTGGAAATAGAAATATAATGGCTTCATCAGCAGCCTGAAGTAGAGACAAAGCACCCCATTCATTAATTCCAGTGCGCGAGTCTACTAATATCACATCTGGTTTTAATTGCTCTTGAATTTCTCTCCTAAAAACACCCCAAAGCGTCTCGCCATTATCAAGAACAGTAGTTGATCGAAGATCTTCTACTTTAGCTATATAATCAAGACTTAAAGAACCCGCAGGGACAATAAAAAGCCTTCCTGTTGCGTCAGGTATTGTAACTTCACCAAATATCTTAGTAATCGGAATGTTGGGTTCTAATCCTTCTGGTAAATACGAACGCTCATAAAAATAATCAACAATACCAAACTCAGGCAATGGACTCAAATTAAAAACTGTACTTAATCCAGGTGCTTCTAAATCTAAGTCTACAGCAACAACTTTACGACCACGCATCGCTAAAATCCATGCTACATGAGTTAATGCTGTAGTTCTTCCTACTCCGCCTTTAAAAGAATAGAATGTTATTGTTCGAGGATTACGCAACTCAGGTTGAGGATTTTGTGATTGATTTTGCGGATTTGCAGCCCACAATGCTAAATCTTGCCAAGTATTAACTGAGTTCCCTTCAATGAGATGTGGAACATTTAAGCCCAAAGATTTAGACTCGTCTACCGTATATAAAGAAATGAAACCGAGCGATATTTTAGATTTACTTAAGATACTCTGTATTAGATCCTTCCTCTGAGGCATGGATAAAGAGATAAAGTGATCGCTTACAATTGTTAGATTTAGAAGACCAGAGGTTGAGATATTTACATCAGCCCATTCTTGCGAACTGTGTACATAAACATCCTTAATCTCTTCCTTTAGGGAGACTTGCCACACTTCATGCATATTCTTATCCCTCAAAGTGTAGTACTTTGCTTCAGTAACCAATTAGTGAGCTTACTATAAGCCGATAACCATTGCTTGTAATCTGGATCAGTAGGCTCAATGCCAGAATAACGCATATCTATGAAATGTTGTTTTGGATTTTCAACTGTTTCTAGCCAATCCATTACATATCGATAACTTTGAACTCTACTATTTAGTACATTATGCTTTCTAAGAGCATGTTGAAAACTATGTCCTGGATTTGTAATTGTGTGACCAGGATTATTAGAGTCTGTTTTCCATTCTGGACTTGCTCCTCTGGGAAGCTTAGCTAATATCATCCATTTTAATAAGCATTCTGTAGTAACACCACCAAAGTGCATAGCAGCAACTTTTCTAGAAGAGTCACAAAGTGTTTGAGTGTCCTTATATCGTTCTAAAAAAGCGGACTGATAATCTTCCATTATTTTGATCCAATCACTTGATGGGCTAATTTATTGGATTCTACACCAAAATTTGGTGATCGTCTTTGCTATTAAGCCAAAAATATATCTTACAATCACTTTCGCGGTTGTGTTAGATGTGATCAAGATTGAAACATTTCGGTAATTAGAGAAATTTGTCTAGCGATCGCATATCTAAACATCAAACCTAAACCTAATTAAGATCAAAGTAGGGTTGTATTTTTGAAGTGATCGCCATCTGAAGGTCAAAGTTGGACTGAATTTGTTAAGCGATCGCCTATTTCACTTTCGATCAGATCCCTATTTTAGACCTCCGTTCCTTGCGTTCGCTTCTTAGAATCATTATTATTCGCTTTCACTATCTGCAACTGAAACTGAAAGCTTGATATCGATGGAGCGTTTTACTGGAACAAGTTCTTCAATATTATCAAGAACTTCAAAATTGTATCGATCAGCTATCTCTTGAGCACGATTTTTAAAGTATCTAAGTTCTTTATTAAGTACTGCATCAATCAATTTGGGATTAGAATCACCAAACTCTCTACATAAAATATTTTGCAAGATAAACTGCGAGAATGGAATGGAAAGGGGATATAAGTGAGTAAATCCATTTGATTTGGATTTAAATAAAGTATAGATATCCTCTGCATTGCAAACAAATAATCCGATTCTTTGCGGCAAACCATGATTGTCGAATGAGATCTGATGCAATCGGTTTTTGAGTAGCTGCCAGAGTTGATAAGGCAAGTTGTCATTTGCATCCTTTACATAGCGGATTACTTCCGCCGCACTAACTCCCCTCATGTATGGAAAGAATCTATGAAAAGGTTGGTAATTATTCAATTCTTCCAAGTGTTTCTCAATTTCAGTTGAAGACATTTTTGCAAGGGTATTCAGCGAAAATACGTGTTGAAGCGGGTGAGTTGGGAAGAGATTACTTGTATAGTTATATGAAGAATCAGCGACGGTTGGAAGGATATTTGTGGAAGACTTCAGTAGATTTGACTCTAGAGAGTAAGCTTTCATTGACGACTCATCTTCCGTAATAGCAGAAGTCGTCGCAAACCAATATACTGGAGTGGTGGAAAAGAAGAGCATTTTTTTGGCTTGATGAAAGTCTTTTCCATAATAGCTTTTGCCACTTTCATGATGCAGAGATGTGAATTTGGTTTGTGGATCAAAAAAAGCTCGCTTCAATTGAACAAGAATTAGACGGCGTGAAACTGGGACTTTATTTATTTCAAGGCTAAATATAACGGCGAGGTCAGCACCTGTAATTGTCTCATTACCTTGTCCTCCATAGTCACATGCTTTTACTGCAATCTTATAAGCTGGATTATTGTTTGCCTTTTGAAGAAGGGAAATATTATTGTCTATTCCATCACGGATGATTGATGTGCGTAAAATACTGTCTTCATCCCATATTCTGTCAGGGACGAGGTTTCGCTCAAAATCATTCCAAACGTTCGTTGGCAAAATATCGAAATACTGCTTTAGTTTAAGTGCAAATTTTGTAGCAAAATCCATAGCATTCAATTAATTTATAATTTATTTTGTATTGAAAAGTAGACTAGTTACAGCCTGTTTAGGCTTTAATGGGGACAGAAAAAGTTTTACTGTGCCTGTATTTGAACCCTATCTGGTGTACCTTATGTTTCCTCAAGAAGCTGTACTCCCTTCCCATTTAAAGATTATAGATATTTTGGGTGTCGATGCGGAGTCCAAAAAAAGGTAAATTCCAGCATATCAAACATAGCATTTGGAGAATCATTGGTAATGCGATCGCTTCTCCGAAGTTCAAACTTAAACCTAACTAAGCTCGAAGTTGGGGTAAATTGGTCGAGCGATCGCCTTTCCAAACATCAAACCCTAACCTCATCAAGATCAAAATTTGGGAGAATTTGAAGAGCGATCGCCCTTTGCAGCTTAAACTTGAGCCTGATCAAGCTCAGTTCTGGGCAAATTCTCTAAAAAATTTTGTGCCGAAGCATGAATATCAGATTTCTCCTGTGCAGATTTAGCGTCAAACATATTAGTCATCAGTGAAACCCTCCCATTTTCCATAAAGTCAATACGATGGACATCGACAAAATGCCAATAGAGATAATTAAAAGGACAGGCTTTATCTCCAGTTTTTTGCTTGACATCGTAATGACATTGAGCACAGTAGTTACTCATTTTATTGATGTAGTTGCCCCCAGATACATAGGGTTTAGATGCTAGAACGCCACCATCCGCAAAGGTAGCCATCCCCAGCACATTCGGAAGTTCTACCCATTCATAGGCATCTATATAGGCGAGATGGAACCACTGATTTAGTTCTAGAGGATTACTAAAAGTGAGATTGCTAAAATTACTTAGCACCATTAGGCGTTGAATATGATGGGAGTATGCATGTTGAATTACATTGGTTGCCGCATCCTTGAGGCAGAGGAGATCGGTATCGGCATCCCAGTAGAGCTTTGGTAAACTTTTGGTGAAGTTGAAATGGTTACTCAATCTTGCTGCTGGCATCATTGCCTCATAGTAGACATGAATAAATTCTCGCCATCCTAAAAGCTGACGGATAAAACCTTCAATAGAATTCAGGGGAATTATTTTTTGAGTTTCAGTTTGGTGTTCGGCATAGGCAGCGATCGCCATTTCACATATTTCTTGGGCTAAAAGTAAGCCATTATTCAAATAGATAGAGAGAACTGAATGGAAAAGAAATGGCTCTCCGAGTTTAATCGCATCCTCATAAACGCCAAAATTTGGTAATCGTACTTCTATAAATTCTTTTACCAAAATCAATGCCTGAGGGCGCGTGACGGCATAATTGAAGTCGGCGATCGCTCCAAAATTATCTGGAAAATAGGTTTCAACTAAATTAATCACTTCTTGGGTGATGGCATCGGGTACAAATTTTGGAATTGGCGGAATTTGCATCTTTTTTGGTAATGTCTTACGATTCTCTTTGTCATAGTTCCATTTGTCGCCTAGTGGTTTATCTCCATCCATCAGATAGCCAGTGGACTTGCGTAGATCGCGATAGAAGGTTTCTAAGCGGTAACCTTTCTTAATTTTGGCAGAATATTGAGCAGAATCGGCGATAAAAAATGAGTTAGCAATCTCTTCTATTCTATCGATAAATCTTGACTTTACACATCGGATGCGCTCACGGGTATCCCATTCTGATGGAGTCATGAAGGTTAGTTGAATTTGGGGATTTTGGCTGAGATACTCGGCGATCGCATAGGCATGATCGGACTCGGTGAAGAGGGGCAGAACATCATATTTAGCGATGTTACAGGCGATCGCAAAATGTCGCTGGGCAGCAAGAATATAGACCAGTTTCTTCTTGTGATGGGAGATCGCCTTGGCGTAGGCAAAGGATTCGACAAAAATCAGAAGCGGTTTTTCTGCTAAAAGTTGAGAAGGGAATACCTCTAGATTCAACTGATCGTAAAAGATCATCAAGGCTTTGGTGGGAGCAGGATTGCTGATGGGGGCGATCGCCTGTAAAAATAGCTTTTGGGTATCTAACATTTAAAAATTCAGATCGCTCTAGCGTTATTATAAGTACAACAAGGATAATGTCATCATAAACTTTTTGGACACCAATGAAGTCCTTTGCATCTTGAACCAGTTCCTTGCAAATATCAACGACATATTAGGTGATGATAGGCTAGAGCGATCGCATATCTGAAGCTCAAAGTTGAACCTAAATAAGCTCGAAGTTGAACTAAATTGGTTAAGCGATCGCTGCTAAAGTCCTCATTTACTTTTAGAATATATCAAGCGAAGGAAGCTCTAGAAGGTTCTTGGCTGCGTAAGTATTGTTCACAGTCTCGGATCGGATAAATCATCTTATCCCATCGAGAATCAGGTAAAGATAAGGGGCGGCGTTCGGTCATAATCCAAGCACTGAGGCGATCGCATTCTGCTTTTTGGATTTCAACCGAAGGCTTAAGGGCTGCTTCCACCCGAATTAGTCCAAAATATAAATCTTGATTGGTATTATCCCTCAGTCGAATATACCAACTACAAACAGGATGACGACCACGGGGGATAAATGCTGAACTTCTTTCGCCTTGACGGAGATTAAGAATTATTTGTTGATCGGGAAAGGAAAAATATTGAGTATTATGACTTTTAATTAGTCCAACTGTACGGGGATGTTGAGAAGCGATCGCCGAAATTGTGATAGAACCATCCATAACTAACCAGCCTTGATCTGGATGAGAACTAATCCATGTTTCCGCAAGTTCTGCTTCTAGGCGTTCCCTGCTTAGAGTAATGGCATCACGGGCATTTTGGCGTTCTTGGATAATTTGTAATCCCGATTCACTTTCTTCTGTTTCAGCAGTTTCAGAACGAGGAGATTTAAGCGTATTTTCAAGGGCTAATTTTTGCGATCGTAGCAGTTCTAATTCATCAGGATCAAACTCCGCAAAAGGAAGATAGAGAGCTTCCCGCACTTGATGTTGCCATTTAGAAAGAATTGCTGTTTGTCTTTTTCTCACTACGGCGGCGGTGTAACCATAATACACAGGAACATAGTTTTGATAGTAGAGTAAGTAACTACGTTGAATTCCATCCATGAAGTGATTTAATTCATTATCGGCGACGGTGCAGGCAGGAATTGGCAATGCTTGCATCTGGGCATCTATTAAGGTCGATGGCGAAAATTTTGCCTCAACATTAGCAAACCCCTGTTGTTCTTCGTAGCTGGGCGATCGCATCACTTGACGGCTTTCAGCTTTAGGTGAATTCCGCAGATATTTCTGAAGATTGGGCAATAAAGATGAAGGCATTAAAGTTATTTTAAGATAGGTTAAACCACAATTATTGAGATGGTGGCAGATCAATCACACGGGGAATATCTTGATTTAAGATGGCTGACAAACTATATTTCGAGTCTTGGGTGGTGCTAGTAATCGGCGTAGTTGAATTTAACTTTAACTGAATTTGATAACTCCCTGTAAACTCCAAAGTTCCATCCCAGCTTGAAACTGCGATCGCTATCCCGTTTACTGGTTCACCCGTAGGAGCTAAAATAGTCATAGAGAGACCATCTCCTGATACATTAGTTGTCAGCTTTTGTCCTTCTTTTCCTTCAAAAATATAGTTTAAAACTTGATTAGGTTTCAGCCCTCCCTCTTTAATGATCGGCTGCCCTAGCTGCATATCCAAGCTTTGACTAAATGTGGAAGGAGTTACTAAGCTTGGATCGGGAGTAACTATAGGAATAGGAACAGTAGTTGGGGTATTAGGTGACTCAACTTTGGGTATAGAGTCAACGATCACAGGTGGCTGAGGAGCTTTATTCAAGCTATTTAAATACAAAATTGTGGAAGCTCCCAAAATCACTAAACCCCCAATTAATAGCCCTGAAGCAGTCTCCGCCGAACGATTCTGGGACTTTACCACCCTAGTTGACGGCGTAGAAGTTCCCATGAGAATTTTTTTAGTTTGCGGCTCGTGATTTACCACAAATGCTGATAGTGCCTGAAGAGTTTCTTTCGCTGATTGATACCTTTGGGCAGATTGATAGCGCACCATTCGCGTCAAAACCATTGCTAGTCCACTACTAATCTTAATTTCTTGGCACAGATTACCGCTCAGATTAGTTACTTTTGCCCGATCGCGCCAGATTAACTCGCCCGTAATCGGATCTGTGGGAATTTCCGTAGGCTCCAAACCAGTGAGGGCATGGATGGCAATCATCCCCAAGCCATAAATATCGCTGGTAAAGTTGGGTCTGCCCATGGACTGTTCGCTGGGCATATAGCCGGGAGTACCGATAGTTACGGTAAATCTGGATTCACCACTACTCCCCGTTTCAAGTTGGGTACTAACTTCTTGGATAGCTTTGACGGCGCCAAAATCAATTAATACTAATTTTTTGTCCTTGGCACGCCGAATAATGTTATCAGGCTTTAAATCGCGGTGAATTACCCCTTCACTATGCACAAAATCTAAAACATTCAAGATATCTCTCAACATGGACATTACTTCTAGTTCTGAAAGTTTTTGCTCAGTGCCATTACCTTTAAGTAAAATTTCGTCGTGGAGCGATCGCCCTTCAATAAATTCTTGAACCAAGTAAAATTGCTCTTCTTCCTCAAAATAGGCTAATAATTGCGGGATTTGATCGTGATTACCCAATTTTTCTAAGGTTTCAGCTTCAGTATTAAATAATCTTCTTGCCTCCCGCACAAAATTTGGATCATTGCTAGCAGGTTGTAAATGCTTGACGACACAGGGTGGAGTTCCAGGTCTTCTCATATCTCTAGCTATATATGTACGTCCAAACCCCCCTGCACCGAGGGCTTTTATTAACTTGTAACGACCATCTAATACTTTTGCTGTCATGATAGTGCCGTAGTTTTGAAATTGAACAAATTAAGATTTGGGAGCTTACGCTTGCAATAACAATATACAATCAGTGATTCTAATTTCCTACACTTTCGTAGGCAGCGACAATTTTTTGGACGAGAGGATGCCTGACCACATCACTTTTATTAAAATAGGAAAAAGCGACTCCCTCCACTCCATCTAAAATATTTTTAACATTAATCAAGCCAGAATGCTGCGGCGATGGCAGGTCAATTTGGGTAATATCACCCGTCACCACCATCCGTGAATTAAAACCCAATCTAGTTAGTACCATTTTCATTTGGGCTGGAGTCGTATTCTGAGCTTCATCCACAATAATAAAGGCATTATTAAGAGTGCGTCCGCGCATATAAGCAAGGGGTGCTAGCTCAATGATCCCCCGTTCCATCATGGCAGGAATTTTATCAGGATCGATGAGTTCATGCAAAGCATCATAGAGAGGACGGAGGTAGGGGCTAATTTTTTGTTGAAGATCCCCAGGCAGAAATCCCAGCTTTTCCCCAGCTTCAACGGCGGGACGGGTTAAGATTAAGCGTTCAAATTGATTACTTTGTAGTGCTTTGACGGCTGTAACTGCGGCTAGGTAGGTTTTACCTGTACCAGCGGGACCAATGCCAAAGATCAGATCGTGGGTTTCCATGAACTGGACATACTGCTTTTGCTTGAGGGTGCGGGGCTGAATCATATCTCCTCGCCGATTTCGCATCATAGTCGGGCGATCGCTCCACTCTTCAGTCAAATTTTGCTCGATCGCTTGTTTTGCTGCCAGAATATCCACAGAGGCGATCGCTCGGTCTTGTGACCATAAAGGCTTTAATCCATACACTATTTCCGTACAGAGCTTAATGGCATCATCACTACCACTAATCAAAAGCTCTTGCCCCCTAAGTACTAGCTTTGTACCTGTAAGGCGGGCTATAAGTTTGAGATTTTCTTCTTTGCTGCCTGCTAATCGTATAGCACTACTGGGGGTGGGAAGGTTGATAATTTGCTAGTCCTCCATTTTTAAAGATTAGTTGGTTAATTTAGGATTGAAATCATTATTACAGAAGATAATTTAGAAAGGAAATTGCCAAAAAGCATTAGTAAGTTTAGATTAAACCCTATTCCATAGTGAGATTAAGCTTCTAAGAGCTATTGTATATTCCTTTCTCAACAACTATTGTTTCTCTGGCGTAAGCAATCGCAATTTACGGTAATGCCTACCTTTTGGAACTATCAATCTTAAATACTAAAGTTGATAAAGGCGGAATACAGACTTCTAGGCTATGGGGTTGACTGTGAGAGTAATAAGATTGATCTGACCATTTACCCCCTAAGTTTCCCATGCCACTACCGCCATAGATTGTGGCATCACTATTCAAAATCTCTTGATAAAAGCCATGTTCAGGCACGCCAACCCGATAGTGATCATGTCCCATAGGGGTAAAATTACAAATCACCACTACAAATTGTCCATTCTGATCCTTACGGATAAATGAAACTATAGAATTAGCGCGATCGCTACAATCAATCCAAGCAAATCCGTCTTTTGAGAAATCTTGGGCATATAGTGCCGATTCTGATTGGGATAAATGATTAAGATCTTTGACAAATTTTTGAAGACTTTGATGCATCTCGAAATTTAACAAATCCCATTGCAAATCACCCCAGACATTCCACTCCTTCCATACGCCAAACTCCATGCCCATGAACAAAGTCTTTTTCCCAGGATGGGTAAACATATAACCTAAGAGACAGCGTTGGTTAGCAAATTTCTGCCAGTCATCTCCGGGCATTTTGGCTAATAGTGATTTTTTTAAATGCACGACTTCATCATGGGATAAAGCCAAAACAAAGTTCTCACTAAAAGCATACATAATACTAAAAGTGACACTATTTTGATGGAACTGGCGGAACCACGGATCCATGCTGAAATAATCGAGCATGTCGTGCATCCAACCCATATTCCATTTCAAGTTAAATCCTAATCCTCCTAAATAGGCAGGATGAGAGACTAGAGGAAAAGAAGTAGATTCTTCGGCAATGGAGAGGATGCCGGGGAAGTAGCTAAAGAGAATACTATGTAAGTGGCGAAAAAACTCGATCGCCCCTAAATTTTCTCGACCACCATACTGATTGCGTAACCATTCCCCTTCCTCTCGACAATAGTCTAAATAAAGCATAGAGGCGACAGCGTCCACTCGAATGCCGTCAATGTGGTATTTATCAAACCAAAATAGAGCATTGGCAAGTAAATAATTCTGGACTTCATTACGGGTATAGTTAAAAATCAGAGTTCCCCAACCCTTATGTTCGCCAATGCGAGGATCAGCATGTTCGTAAAGGTGAGTGCCATCAAATAATGCCAGCCCATGCCCGTCTTTGGGAAAATGTCCTGGTACCCAATCTAGAAGCACACCAATATTTACCTCATGACAGCGATCGATGAAATACATTAAATCCTGCGGTGTGCCATAGCGAGAAGTTGCCGCATAATGCCCAATCACCTGATAGCCCCATGAGCCATCAAAGGGATGTTCGGCTACGGGTAAAAGTTCAATATGGGTAAATCCCATGTCCTTAACGTAGGGAATTAATTTATCAGCTAGTTCGCGATAGGTGAGAAATCTGGCACCTGGTTTGAGGTCGGCGGCACTAACCATAGGGTAGCCATCGGCGGGCGGAGTTTCAAAGGAACCATGCAACCAAGAACCCAGATGCACCTCATACACAGAGATTGGTTGATTGATCGGATCGGAATTACGCCGTTTTTCCATCCACACCTGATCTTGCCATTCATAGTGCAGGTCGTTAACAATAGAAGCGGTTTTAGGACGAATTTCCTGCTGAAAGCCGTAGGGGTCAGATTTTTCATAAATATGCCCTGCTTGGTTTTTAATTTCAAACTTATAGGAACAACCAATACCGATCGCAGGAATGAATAAATCCCATACCCCTGAGTCACTTTTACGCATTTGGTGTTTGCGCCCATCCCAATAATTAAAATCACCCAATACGGAGACATTCCTCGCATTTGGTGCCCATACAGCAAAATATACGCCTTCTACATCTTCAATTTTAGTAATATGCGCGCCCAGTTTTTCATAGACTTGATAATGGTTCCCTTGGGCAAATAAATGACGGTCAAACTCGGTCATTAAAGGGGATTTGAAGGAGTAGGGATCGTAGATAATGCGATCGCTTTTTTTACCATCTACCCATTCTGTAACTTTTAACTTATAACTAAATAATTGCGGGCAGTCGGAAATTATACATTCAAAAAAATGAGGATGATGGATTGATACCATCGGGTATTGACAATGATTTTTGGGGTCTATAACTGCTACTTCAATCGCCTCTGGTAAATACGCCCGAATTGCCCAAACCATCTGCCCGTCATGCTCAATTTGATGGGAGCCAAGGACAGCAAAGGGATCCTGATGTAGATTTTTGACGATCAGATCAATTTGATCTGGGGAAATAGTAGTTACAAGCATTTTGTTAAAGTAATTTTTTATCAGGAAATTGGGTAAAAACCCCGTCCTAAAGGACGGCTTTATATTCTAATTTAACAACTAGTATAGGCAGTCTTAATTTAGAATAAGTTACCTAAGATTTAAGTTAACCATGTTAGTCCTAGAAGCTAAGTTAAAAGGTAAGTCAGAGCAGTACGCATCAATCGACGAAGCAATTCGTACTGCTATGTTTTGTCGTAACAAGGCTTTGCGGTATTGGATGGATAACGAGAAAGTAACTGGCTACGATCTTAATAAAC
>CASBQR010000146.1 GCA_949127865.1 Synechococcales cyanobacterium PMM_0082 | reverse complement strand
TCGTGAGTTGCTGAGAAAATTATCAATCAATGGGGTATTGAACCCAATCGATTGATGCGCCTTTCATTCCACACCAAATCAAAGATTATGGCGTAGGGATTCCCGTCTGTTTACCTAAAAAAGAGGCTCAAACCTGAACCCCTAAATCTTAATTGTGAAATATTAAAGTGTAGTGATCAATCTAGCTACCAAAACTTGATACTTAATAATGCTTCAATATCCCTGCTAAATTGCCATGAATCAGGAAATTAATCCTGTGGGTAATCTTCCCTAACATAGATGATTGCTCGATCCCATGCACTTTCAAAGCTTTGATCCCAGACTGACCTGAGACTAGGAGACTGTTCTAAAATTGATTCGAGCTGCGATCGCTGTTCTCTAATTGCCCGTTCCCAACCATTGAACTCCTGAGAAATATTCACATATAGTCGTTTTAGTAAATGCTCTAACAAGGTTTTTAGTCGATTCTTTAATTCCCGCCGATCTCGACCCGCCAAGCCTTCTAACTCCTCTATGAGGTTGTCTATATCAAGATTTTGTAAATCTCCCATTTTTAACTGGGCGATCGCTATCTCTAACTATAGATTTAGATCACGCTTATATAGAGATGTTTTTTTAGCAATTGCTTGAGTCATGGATGTGTTCTGATCGCTAGACTTAGATAACTTAGTTTAGTTTATTGCGGGCTGGAACTGTAGAGGAATATTTACTTAGATTGATATGATGGAATTATTCCTCAGTCAAAACTGTAAATAAAATTGAGATCAAGATTTAGATGATCACTCCCCTCAAACGCAAGAAATTTGATGAACTTATTCCTGCTGTACCCACTTCAGATCAATATCAATACTTTTGGGGTGGCAGCCAAGATGTATTTAAGCGCATTTTAATATCAGTAGCGTTGCTGATCACTTTTTCCCTGCTCTATAACCGCACCCCTGATAATTTTTGGGGCTTACTCATGTTTCTTTGTGCAGGATTGGGTGGTTTATATTGGATGCTGGGACCTGTTAGTACTGCGATTAGGAGAAACACGAAATTACGAAGCTTATCTCAATGTGGATTTTGGGAGGCTCAGGTTTTAGATATTTATCTTTCTGAAGAGGTGCAATCAAGGCAGGAGGATTTTGATCAAAGGGGGCGGATGGAAGTTAGCTATGATACCCAAAGCTTTTTTAATTTAGAACTGGGCGATCGCACGGGTTATACAACTACATTAAGAGTGCCAATGCGCCGTGAATATAAACGGATTAAGCCCAAGCAGCTAGTATGTATGCTTTTATTTTCCAATGACCCCAAGTTTAGACGAGTGAACAAAATTACCACTGATGCCTACTTACCGCAAATTAATTTATGGGTAAGCGACTATCCCTATCTGCGGCGAGATGTATTTATGAACTTAACTAGGTATATGCTTTCCCGTGATCAACCTATAGTCGATATTGAAGATGTGGAAGATATAGAGGATGACTAAGCAGAAGACCAAGATAATTACTACGAGGACTAATATGGCTATCGATCCAAAAACTATTCTAGAAATCCCTACCGAAACTACAGAATTAGATAATTTAGATATTGTGTCTGGTAAATCCTTAGAAGTGGCAATTCGGGAAATGGCGATCGATGATATTGCCCCTGTGTATCACCTTGGCGAAAATTTATTTACTAGTGAACTTTATCCCTATCTCTATCGCACTTGGGATGAGTGGGAAGTAATTGGACTTTATAATACTGATCCTGAATATTGCTTGGTGGCAGAAATTGATGGGCAGTTGGGGGGATTCGTCTTAGGAACAGTAATTACGAAATCATCTTGGACTTACGGTTATATTCTGTGGTTAGGGGTAAGTCCTGATTTTCAACGGCTGGGAGTTGCCGATAAGTTGGTGGATAAAATTGTGGAGCGCATGATTGAAGAGGGAGCTAGATCGATGTTGGTAGATACCGATCCCACCAATACCGCCGCCATTAACTTTTTCACTCGCAAAGGCTTTGGTAATGCCCGCAAACATATATTCCTATCTATGAATCTGACTGAACATGAATATTTTGGTAAACTAATTGCCTACGAACGGGATAAAGCTGAACGCAGTCGTCACCGTCGCCCCTCTCGCTTTCCCTAAAACATGAAAGTTACAATTTTAGAAAAAGAGAATCTGTAATCTGTCCAAACTTGAAACTAAGTTAGCGATCGCTTGACAGAAATTTAAGCTTTAAGGCTATGTAATCATGGGGTTTGAGGTTTATAACGGCAGAAATCATCGACATTAAATGCACTCCAATATCGACAGAAACACTATCCCATTGGCTCTGGGGTATCAGATTAAACTAATCTTTATACTGAGATGATCTGAAGGAGCAATAGTAAGACCCCGACGCACTGGTTTAATGGGGCTGTTGTTAACCAAAGTCAGCTTAAATTTGGTCAGGATGGTGGCAAGCACTAATTTCATCTCAAATTGAGCAAAAATATTACCAAGGCAACGACGGGAACCACCACCAAATGGGAAAAATTCGTAGGGGGAAAACTGGCGCTCGAGGAACCGTTCGGGTCTGAATTTATGAGGTTCTGGATAGATATCTTCGCGGTTATGAATAATATAAATACAAGGGGCAAGAAAAGTACCTGCCTCAAAGTCGTAACCCATAATTTGCATGGGCGATCGCACGACTCGGGGAAATGTCAGCATTCCGACAGGATAAATGCGTAGGGTTTCATTGCAGACGGCAGTGAGATATGGTAACTGGAATACAGCATTCGGATCAGGATTTTCTCCTAATTCTGCCAATTCTTTACCCAATTTATCTAAAACCTCAGGTTGGTGATGCACCCAGTAGAA
The DNA here is from genome assembly GCA_949127865.1 of Synechococcales cyanobacterium PMM_0082. Classification (GTDB taxonomy): domain Bacteria; phylum Cyanobacteriota; class Cyanobacteriia; order Pseudanabaenales; family Pseudanabaenaceae; genus PCC-7502. The sequence continues at coordinate 4,239 of CASBQR010000146.1, read as the reverse complement.
TGCCCAAGATAATGCTGAGGCAGTGGTTTCGTGACCAGCAACTAGAAGAGTCATCAGATCGTCGCGTAGTTCGACATTGCTTAAAGACTCTCCTGCTTCATCTTTTGTCGCCATCAACATACTGAGAATATCAGTGCGGTTTTGAGATACTTGTTCTGGTTCATCTCGCCGTGACTGAATTTCAGCAAAAATCAACTTATCAATCTGCCGCGATCGCTCTAGAAATTGTCCCCAAGGACTCCAAGTTCCAATATCTTTTTGTAAAAACGGAAAAAATAGAAAACTAACTTTTAATGGCGAACTCAATCCTTCTAGTACCAGAGTTAAGAGTCGTTTTAATTCGTGATAACGGGTTCTCTTTTCACTATCTTCGATCTGATCGCTGATACCAAATACTGCCTCTAGAATTACGCGCAGGGTGATTTCTTGCATTAACGGTCGGACGGGTAATACTCCAGCATTAAGGTTTTCGCTAAATACTGAAATTGCGATATCACAAATTAACTTGCCATAACCTCTCATGCGATCGCCGTGAAAAGCGGGAACCATTAATTTGCGTTGCTTTTGATGTTGCTCCCCTTCCTGCATAATCACTGAATATTCTCCCAGTAATGGCTGCATAATTTTGTTACCTTTGCCAATATCAAATAGTTTAATATCAGCGTTAAATACCTCCTGTACCATCTGGGGATTACCGATGAGGATAAAAGGCGGGAAGTTTATAAACTGAGCTTCAATAATGTCACCGTGAAGCTTGGCGTTATTAGAAAGATAGGATAGTGGGTCGGCAATCCAGTTAAACATCTGGAATAAAGCTGGAGTTGAGGAGCGATTGGGTTTCATCGGAGTTTTACGGCTTTATAACATCTACCATTGTGCTTTGATTTTGCCCTAAAACTACAAACCTGAACTGGGAGAAGAAAACAAATATTTAATTACTCCCGCCGAAACACTCACAAATACCGCAGTTAAAGCACCTCTACTAATAAATTCTTCATTACCAATGCGCTTATCAATACCACTAACTTTTTCTTCAACTCGCTTAATTTCGCCACCTAGCCTATCTTCAACTGACCTAATATCTGCGCTTAATCTATCTTCAACTCGCTTAATTTCACCACCTAGTCTATCCTCAACAGACCTAATATCAGCACTCAGCTTATCTTCAACTGATTTAATATCACTTTTCAATTCAACAAATTGAATATCAATTTTTCTATCCAGACCTAGAACTACTCTCTCTAAATTAAGAATAAGTTCCTTTAATTCTTGAGTTGTGGGGTCAGCCATATAAAATCATGGTATTTTTTTAATTTATCAAATTATACTTTTTTAAATCAATCTTATTTACCAAATCGCTAATCCATACCAAGGTCTGACGAACTAATTCTGGTGTGGCGGCTTCACAGTAAAGTCTAAGCACTGGTTCTGTGCCACTAAAACGAATTAACAACCAACTTGCATCTTCCAACTCAAACTTAAAGCCATCGACAGCATTGATACTTATCACTTTTCTGCCATCAATTTCAGCGAAGGGTTCGGTTTGCAGAAGTTGCAAAAGCTTCTGACTGACTTCGTTACTAGCTAGATGTTTATCAATGCGATCATAATGGGATACATATCCTGTCTGTGCTTGGAGATTTTCATAGATTGCGCTCAGATCTTGATTGGAGATAGCGATCGCTTCTAGTAAATATAAAGCTGAGAGTAAAGCATCCCGTTCAGGAATATGAGTACCGTAGCCAATGCCACCAGATTCTTCACCACCTAGTAAGGGTTTGGCAACGCCAGATAGCATCCGTTCCGCAATATATTTATAGCCAATGGGAGTTTCGTAAACTGGGAGATTATACAACGCCGCTACTTTAGGAATCAGGTTAAGCCCACTAATAGTTTTAATTACTTCCCCTGAAAAGCCTCGATTCTTTGCCAAATGTTCGATCAAAATAGGAATGAGAATTTGCGAACTTAAAAAATCACCTTTACTATCCACAGCAGCAATGCGATCGCCATCCCCATCAAAGACAAAACCCACGGCTAATTTATCAGGATGATTGTGATGAAAACCTCTGACCTTACGAAATAAAGCGGAAATATTACGGGGCAAAGGCTCAGGGGCATAACCACCAAAGGTTGGATCAGATTTGCTATTAATTTCTTGAATCGGAACTTCCAAAATTCTGGCTAAACCACTAGCCGCAGCTCCATACATAGGATCAGCAAAAACCGTTAATTCACCTGACGTGATCATCTTTTGAATTGCCCGAATATCCACAAGCGATCGCAACACTTCACAATAACTTGCCCACGGATCGAAAACCGTAATTTTGCCCATATTGGTAATTGGTAGGCTGAAACCACAATCTAATTTTTCTTCAACTTGTTTAGTTAAATCTGGGGAAACCGAACCACCAAAAGCACCTTTAATCTTGAGCCCATTATATCCAGCAGGATTATGACTAGCAGTAATTACCAATGCACCCAATGCCTTTTGACTGTATGCTGCCCAGCTAAATGCAGGTGTAGGGGCAAATACTTCCGATAACTGTACATCAAACCCAGCTTCAGAGATGACTTTAGCAATAAATTGAGCAAACTCTGGGGATAAAAAGCGGCGATCGTAGCCAATAATAATGGTTTTACTAACTGCATCTTGAGCAGTTTCAAAGTAAGTGCCAAAGGTATCTGCCAAAGCTAAAGCCGCTAGAGGTGCAACCTTCCCTAATCTCGCAAAAGTAAAATCATCGGCAATTAAACCCCTCCAACCATCGGTACCAAAGCGAATTGGAGGTTGCAATACAGATTTTGAAGACATAATTCTACGGCGTTGATGTGAAGGCTACTAAAATTTACCATAAAGGTTCCCTGCTAATTGCGTATCTCCTGAATCGATACATAGTAAGCCTATTGTGGTAGCATCTCTAGGCAGTTAAGGCATTCCCAAACTTCTATGAAAGTATTACATATCTATGCAGGGAATCTGTTTGGTGGCATTGAGACATTTTTAATTACCTTGGCAAAATCACAGCATTTATGCCCAGATATGGAAGCCCATTTTGCCGTTTGTTTTGAAGGTCGGCTATCTCAAGAATTATCCCTGCAAGGATCTCCTGTACATTTATTGGGTAATGTTAAGGTTAGTCGGATTTGGACGGTGTGGCGATCGCAACAAAAATTAAAAAGATTAATTGCCCAAGAAAATTTTGATGTGGTAGTTTGCCATGCCTGTTGGAGTCAAGCCATATTTGGGGGCATAACAAAAAAAGCTTCAGTATTTTGGTGTCATGATGCAGTTACGGGTCAGCATTGGTTAGAACTGTGGGCAAGACTAATAAAACCGAATTTAGCGATCGCCAATAGTCAATACACCCTAGAATTCTTGCAAAAGTTCTATCTGAATATTCCGACAGAAGTGATTTTATGCCCTATATATCCATCTCAAGCGCATGATCCGACTCAAATCAGAGAAAGCTTAAATTCAAGCTCAGAAAAAGTTGTAATTGTGCAAGTGTCTAGGCTAGAACGCTGGAAAGGTCATGCTCTCCTTCTATCAGCATTAGGTGAATTAAAGGATTTGGAAACTTGGGAATGCTGGATCATCGGAGGAGCGCAACGAGATCATGAAGAAGTTTATCTACAGGAACTAAAAGAGCAAGCTCATAAATTAGGAATTGATCGTCAGGTTAAGTTTCTAGGACAGCGATCGGATGTGCCAAATTTACTGAAGGCGGCGGATATTCATTGTCAACCAAATATGGGGGCTGAACCTTTTGGCATTACTTTTATTGAGGCTTTGTATGCAGGTTTACCTGTGGTCACTACAAATATAGGCGGCGGGGCAGAAATTGTTAATTCTAGCTGTGGGGTATTGGTAGAGCCTAATAATGTGATGGGATTATCAGAGGCTTTGCGATCGCTTATTAATGATAAATCTCAACGCGAATACTTAGGCAGTAATGGTTATGCTAGGGCTGTAAAACTATGCGACCCCTTTCAACAGAGCGATCGACTTTATAACCTGTTACAGAGACTTGAGAATTAAATTATTAGAATTAGGTGAAACCAATAGGGCTTAAATTCTAGTCAACTAAAGCCCATGTTATGATTCTTGAGTAAAATTTCATACTCTGTATTTTATTGAAATGAAAGAATTACTTATTAAGCTGTTTGTTTTTATATTTTCTAGACCAATATTTTTTAAGCCATTTTATTCAGGGTTATTTCATTCTAAAGAGAGAT
>CASBQR010000145.1 GCA_949127865.1 Synechococcales cyanobacterium PMM_0082 | reverse complement strand
TCTTTCTCCAAGACTGGCGTTCCACCCTAATTCCTGCCATTGCTATTCCTGTAGCTTTAATTGGCACATTTATCTTCATTAAGCTTCTGAACTTTAATATCAATACCCTGACCCTGTTTGGCTTAACCTTGGCAACGGGTTTGGTGGTAGACGATGCGATCGTGGTGGTTGAGGATATCAGTCGGCGGATTAAAGAGAATGGAGAGAACCCTGTAGAGGCGGCGATCGCTGCGATGCAAGAACTTCAAGGGGCAGTAGTTGCTAGTTCATTAGTGCTAATTGCCGTATTTGTGCCTGTAGCATTTTTCCCAGGTACCACGGGTCAGTTGTACAAGCAATTTGCGTTAACTATTGCGTTTTCAATTACAGTTTCGACCTTTAACGCTCTTACCCTTTCCCCGACATTGGCAGCCTTACTCCTAAAGCCAGGAGAGCCTCCGCGCAATTGGGCATTTGATCGGATTAACTGGGCGATCAATGGCACCCGCCGAGGATATAAATCGGCACTAATTAAAGTAACTAACTTCAAATGGCTAGTGATGATTTTTTTCATCGGGGCTTTGTTTCTTACCTACCAGATAAATACCATTGTGCCTCGGGGGTTTTTACCACCAGAAGATCAAGGCTATTTTATTACTGTGATTCAAGCCCCTGAAGGCGTATCACTTAACTATACTGAGAATGTCTTACAACAAATTGAAGGCATTATGCTGAGAAAAGATGATAAAGGTCAACGTATTTATCCTGAAATTGAAAATATATTTGCGATCGGCGGCTTTAGTTTTAGTGGTGCTACTCCCAATAATGGCATTATCTTTACAACCTTAAAACCTTGGGATAAACGAGAGCGATCAACGGACGATATTATCGGCGGCTTTACCCCTAAACCTTATGGCTTATTGCCTCAACTTATTTCCATTAGAGAAGCATTTGTGGTGCCTTTCCCTCCCCCTGCTATTCAAGGCTTGGGTAACTTTGGTGGGTTTGAATTTCAATTACAAGATCGCTTAAATCAGGGCTTCCCCCAAATTGAGCAAACTTTATCTGCACTTCTAGCTAAAGCCCGCGCCTATCCTGATGCTAGTAGTCCGATGTTGACAGGTGTACGTCCTGACTTTAATGGCAATACGCCCCAGTTGAGTGTGGAAGTTAATCGTCTGAAAGCAAATGCCCTTGGGGTTTCTCTCCGTGATGTTTATAGTACTTTGCAAACATTCCTTGGTTCTCAATATATTAATGATTTCAATTCTTTTGGGCGTGCATATCGGGTATTTGTGCAAGCAGATGCTCAGTTTCGAGCTAATCCCGATGATATTAGTAAGCTCTACGTGCGATCGCGATCTGGAGAAATGATCCCCCTTAGCAATCTAGTGACCGTGACCCAAACCGTTGGACCTTCCATTATCAATCACTTTAATTTATTACGATCCGTGCAGATTACAGGAAATACAAATCCTGGTGTAAGTTCGGGGCAGGCGATCGAGGCTATGCAAAATTCAGCAAAAGCCGTTCTCCCTTCTACTTTCGGCTATGAATGGTCAGGTTTATCCCTAGAAGAAATCGAAGCTGGTAATAGCGCTGTCTTTATCTTTGCCTTGGGCGCAATATTAGTATTTTTAGTGTTAGCTGCCCAGTACGAAAGCTACGTCGATCCTCTAATCATCATGCTCACTGTGCCTTTAGCAGTATTAGGGGCATTATCAGCAGTATATTTCCGCAGTTTTGCTAATCCTAACTTTTCCAATGATGTTTATACCCAAATTGGGCTAGTTATGCTAATTGGCATGGCAAGTAAAAATGCGATTTTAATTGTGGAATTTGCCAATCAATTGCGAGACAAGGGATTGAGTATTACCAAAGCCGCAGTGGAAGCTTCTGAACAAAGACTACGCCCGATTTTAATGACAGCTTTATCAACGATTATCGGGATTCTACCCTTGGCGATCGCCACTGGGGCAGGAGCAGCAGCCCGTCAGTCTTTGGGAACAGCAGTATTGGGGGGAATGCTTGTAGCTACGGTTTTAAGTTTATTTATCGCCCCTGTTTTATATATAGTGATCAAAAATATCGAAGAACGTAACTTTTTAAAGCCGAAAAAGGAAATCGAACCCGTTGAAATCATGAAGACTATGGAAGAACCTCAATAATTCCGTACTAGGCTAATCTTTTTACTAAGCTAATGGCGGTAGGATTTTTAAGATGCCACATATCATTCAAGATGCAGTAACGCTGTTTGTAATTATTGATCCGATCGCCTTAGTCCCAATATTTATCTCCATTACCCATCGACAAGAACCTCAAGAAAGACAAAAAATCGCCCTGCGTGCCGTATTGCTGTCTGCTGTAGTTTTAGGCGGGTTTTTAGTGTTTGGGCAATTTTTACTAACGGCTCTGGGGGTGAGCTTATCAGCCTTTCAAATTGGCGGCGGATTAGTGCTACTAATTGTGGGCTTACAAATGGTTCTAGAGCAACAACAGAATAATGACCCAGAGAAAAGTGCAACCCCCATTGGTGATGTCGCTGTTTTCCCCTTAGCAATTCCTTTTATTGCTGGTCCTGGAGCGATTATGTCTGTCGTCCTGCTCACAGATAATGACAAATTTGGTGTTCCCGATCAGGCAATTACCGCAGGCATAATGTTGGGAATTTTAGGATTTACCTACCTAATTCTCATGCAATCCGAGGGGATTCAAAAATTATTAGGCGAAACTGGTGCAAATATAATCACCCGTATAATTGGCTTAATTGTAGTAGCGATCGCTATTCAAACTATGCTCACAGGAATTAGAAACTTTTTTAATCTGCCATAATTTCCACGATGTGTTGAATACAAAAATCCAGATATTTGGAATATTTAAGTTTACATTTTCAAGGTTATGGGGAAATATTAAGAAGCAAGTTAATGTATATTTACTTGTTCAGTCGCAATGTCTGAAGCGATCTATCTGAGCGATCGCTTTAGACTTCCTTTTTAGTAAAACTACCTAGGCAATGAGTGGGCGAAAACCATGCTTAATTGAAACTGCCCCGATCTTATCCATATTTTCAATGGTGATTTGATTCCGTCCCCACGAAAAATTAGTATGCCAGCCTTCAAATTCCAGAAGCATAGACTCAGCAAAGCACGCAAATAATTGGCGAGCAGGCGCACTCATACTGACAATATTCATAATTTTCCACTCAATGTCAATGGAATGCTCCACAATACCACCATTAATCACATAGACATCAGGTACTTGAATTGAGGTTGCCATATTTTTAGGATAACCACCATCAATCAAGATACAGGGGCGTTTTAGACTAGATATATCAATTTCCATACCTTTAGCCATACTAGCTACCCACACCACCACATCGGCAATGGGTAAAGCATCTTCAATAGCCATAACCTTGCCACGACCTAGCTCAGATTGCAATTGGTACAGCCGTTCTTGATTGCGGGCAACTAACACTAATTCTTTAACATCTGTACGAGTATCGAGCCATCGACATACAGCGCTACCAATATCTCCCGTAGCCCCACATACCGCAACTGTAGCCTTAGCCAAATCAATTCCAAACTTAAGGCAACTTTGTTCTACTTGACGACAAAGAATATAGGCAGTGTGGGTATTACCCGTGGTAAATTTTTCAATCTCAAGATGAATATTCCGAACCTGACGAATTTGGCTCAGATTAAATGTTTCAAAAATGATAGACGAAAAACCTCCTAATGCCGTAATGTCAATACCCTGCTTTTGGGCATAAACCATAGCATTAATAATTTTACGGGTAGCTGCCTTAAACTGTTTTGCAGCTAACATTTCAGGCAAAAAGCAAGATTCCACATACTTACCCTGAATCACCTGCCCTGTGATACTAGTAACAGTGATTTCATCTACAATTTGAGGAGGAGCCATACACCAAAATTCAAGCCCCTGTCCTGCATATTCGTCATAGCCTAAGTCTTTTGCCACAGATTGAGCGTGGGCAAGACTGGTAAGATGTCCGATCAGACCAAACATTAAATTTTTAATACCCTAAAAGGATTCAAGCAAGGATTCAAGCAGTCTCTAAGCAGCAACTAAGCCCATAGCCGACATTCTCATGATTTCACGAGTATTAAAGCCAATTTTACCCAAGCTTTCGCCATACTGAATCATAAAGTCTTCAACTAAAGCATCTTTTTCCATACCCAAAACTTTGGCATCTTTAGCAACTTGATTTAACATTTTCCAAACTAGGGGCAGATTTTGTCTGTTGGCAATTTCTAATTGCTCCTTAGAGGTAGAAAAATTTTCTTGGAGCCATACTTCCCCGAAGTTTAGATGCAAATATTCATCTTTAATCACGCCCTCGGTAATTTTGCGAGCAAAGTCATCGGCGACAGGAATATAAATATTGTAGGCAGCGATCGCAAAACATTCAATAATTAAAGATTGAATTAAAAGGCAAGTAACAACATCCTCGGTCGCAAAAGCCTTTTGAAAGTTACCATGCAGTGAGCTAAAAAATTCTTTAGCAAAATCCATATCAGGCACTACGTTGAGATTACGACCACAGGCTTCAAAGCCTTTTTTGTGGCGACTTTCCATTTTTGCCAACCCTGCTAATTCTGCCTTGAGGGTAGTTAATAAATCCCCAAGCTGAATATAGTTATCATGGGCTTCTTGCTCCCCTTCAATTACGATCGCATTAATTCTGCTGTAAGCATCACGATAGGTATCAGAGCGATAATCTATACCAATATTTTCATCTGCAAAAGCTGCAAACATTTGACCTATCATGTGTACCTCTAATTTTAATTAATGCTTTAGTTATTCTATGCTATAGAAGCAGTTGTATTAATGGAATTGTTAAAAACTTTCTAGCTCAAGTCAATTTCCAAGCTAGATAAGTAAGTGCAGATCCATCCGCATAATGGCGCAACAGAGTTAATGCCATGCCCTCACCCTTTTGAAAACATCTTACAGGTTTACGTTCTGCACGAAGGGAAATAAAGGTAAAAAACATATTCCCGTAAGACTGGCTGCACTAAAATTGCTAGATCGGTCTCTACCATCCAAATTAAACTGCATCCCAAATAACTAACTGAATTGGTGTGGGGTTGTAAGCATTGCAAGGATTATTAATCTGAGGACAATTGGAAATCAGGAATAAAACATCCATTTCTGCCCGTAGATCCACCGTACTTCCTGGTTCAGAAATCCCATCCACGATCTGCAAAGTTCCATCTGCACTCACAGGCACATTCATAAAAAAGTTAATATTACTCACCAAATCCTGCTTACCCATACCGTAATCCTTGAGAGCATAGAGATAATTCTCCACACAGGCATGAAGCCATTTCTTTTCCAATCCATACCTCACAGAATTACTCTCCCGACTGCAAGCTCCACCCGAGGTATCATGTTTACCACAAGTATCATGCAAAACTGTCATCAACACATTGCCATCACTGGAATAAAGCTTTGTCCCTGTCGTGATAAAAATATTACCTTGATTCCGAATTGTGTCTGGTGCCGAGTAGCGATCGCCTTGATCAGCCGCATTGTAGATCAACACATCCACCGCCTGATTTCCACCAAGATCAATAATTCGTAGGGTTTGACCTTTTTTAATTAACTGCATCCATGGACGACGAGCGGGTAATACTTGATCATAAATTGCTTGTTTCGGATCGAGTTCATTACTTTGAACAGAAGTTGCCAACATATTTTAATTCTCCAAATCATGTACAAATAAACTAATAAGCTTAAAAAACTAGCGAGCTAAAGCTGATAATTCCTCAAAATAGGCATCGGTGTTTTGGAAACCTCGAATTGCCTCTGGACAACTGGTACGACACAAGTCATCATTTCTATAGGCGGGAGTATTCCAGACCGTAACTTGAATTGATGTTGGATCATAGATAGGACTGGGATCAAGCACATGAGGTGTATTAGAAAGCACCGCCAATACATTCATTTCTGCTCGTAAATCAATAAAATCCCCAACCGATGCCATTTGTTCTGCCCATACCAAATTCCCAATACTATCAACAGCAACATGGGCAAACCAATTCACATTTGGCATAATGTCCCGTTTCCCCATATTGCGCTTTGCCAATGCCAAGAGAAAGTTGTCACGGGAGCTACGGTAAAAGCTGCCTTCCCCATACTTAGCGGAGTTAGTACTGACATTGCTACAGCCAGATAAAGTATCATGATTGCCACAGGTATCTTCAGTAATGGAAAATAAGACTCTTCCCATGTCTGAATATAAGAGTTTACCTTTCTTTAAAAAGGCATTGAACTGAATTTTGGCAGTATCCGCCGTATTATATCGTTCAATGATGTTATCAGCGTTGTAACAAAGAAAGGAAAATCCTCTAGATCCTTCTGGTGCAGATATCCTTAGGGTCGTTCCTTTTTTAATAATGCGTGACCAATAGGTTCCTCCAGGAATGATTTCATCCCAAATTACTAATGAGGGATCAATATTAAATTGTGATTCTGAAAGCATGAGTTACTCCTTAAATAAGTAATTATGAAGCGCATACCATCAATAGCGAAAGCCCAGGAAGCCCTGAACAGTAAACCGCCATTGAGTTTGCTGTTATTTGACTCTCCCGGGCTTTTATCCCGCCGTGTGACTACTTTTAGAAGTTTGATAACTCCGATTAGATAGCTGCTTCTCTTGGACCAGCACTTGAATCAAAAATTCTAATCGGAACCCTAGAAGCTAATATTTAATTTTATATAACACTAACCTAAATATCTCTAAATTCACAAAGAATGTTATATAGGAAGTTATATTTTTAAGAATTTAAGTCTCAATCAAGTACCCTGTAATCTCTGGCTAAGCGGGGAGTATTAAAAATTAAATAAATATTTAGTATTCATTAGTACAAAATTTCTTCAATTTAATTGGTAGGTTACGCTCGTATTACAATTAATGTTGTTTAAGGTTTCACATTACATTCTAAAAACTTATTTGCTTCTAGGGTTCCGACTTGGTTTTGGATTTAATCTACTAAACTCAAGCGCTGGTCCGAGAGAAGCGGGCTAATGGTATTAAGAACTTTCTTTCCTATGGATGATAGTTGTAATCAATTTAGTTACACGGCGGGACAAAAGCCCGGGAGGAGCTTCAGCAAGACTGAACGTTTCTTCTGGGCTTTTCTATTTTCAAAATTTCTCTACTTCTATTTCCTTAACTTTTGCTCTTATTCACTTTATCGAAGGTTTCCATGAAATTGCGATCGCTTATCTCTCCTCTACTGTTGTTTTTTGTAACCTTGACCCTAACCGTCAGTTGCACAAATCCTGCAAGTAATGTTCAAACTCCAACCTCTACCCCTGATGCACCTAAGGAAGTCCAAGTAAGACTAGGTTTTAGTGCATGGCCCGGATGGTTCCCGTGGCAAGTCAGCCAAGATGCAGAGATATTTAAACAAAATAATGTAGCCGTTGATTTGAAGTGGTTTGATGGTTATCTTGAATCTATTAGTACATTAACCGCAGAACAAATTGATGCTAATAGCCAAACCCTTGGGGACACAGTTAGTTCCGTAGCTGGAGGTGCCGATCAAGTTATTGTCTTGACCAATGATAACTCTACAGGCAACGATAAGATTATTGTGCGGGAAGGGATCAACTCCATCGCCGATCTTAAGGGGAAAAAAGTGGCAGCCGAAGAAGGCACAGTCGATCACTTTCTATTATTGTTGGGGATGAAAAAAGCAGGGCTAGCTCCCACTGATATTGAGTTTGTTCCTTTAGAAACAGGTAAAGCAGCAACAGCTTTTGTTGGTGGTCAAGTAGATGCGGTAGCAGTATTTGCGCCATTTACAACTCAGGCACTTAAACGCCCAGGGAGTAAAGAACTGTTCTCATCCAAAGACTTTCCTGGGGCAATTTCCGATCATTTAGTATTCACACGTAAGTTTGTAGACGAACATCCTGAAGAAGTGCAGAAAATGGTCAATTCGTGGTTTACAACTTTGGACTTTATTGCCGCTAACCCAGCTCAAGCTAATGAAATTATGGCAAAACGAGCAGGGGTAACAGTTGAAGAATATAAAGCATATGCCGACGGCACCAGAATTTTTACAATTGAAGAAAATCTTAAGTCCTTTGAAGACGGAAAGGATATGACATCATTAAAATTTGCAGCTGAAGAAATGAGTAAATTCCTCAATGATGTAGGGTTAATTAAAACTTCACCTGATTTGAGTAAATTATTTGACGATCGCTTTATTAAGGCATACAAAGCCCAGAAATCTTAACCTTATATAGCTATGAGTACAGAACCTAAATCTATTCGTCAGTTTATTCGACCCAAGACTGTAAATCATAGTGTGTTTTGGCAAATTGCCGAAGATATACCGCCCCGCTTAAATACCGTTTTAACCATTACTTCGATCGCTCTGCCATTTTTAATTTGGTGGGCAGTGAGTAGCTTTGCCCAAATTGATGCCAAATTTCTACCATCTCCTAGTCAGGTCATAGAGGCATTTGGGCGGCTATGGAATTCGGGCGAATTGCAAAAAGATACGATCGCGAGTCTATGGCGAGTAGGAGTAGGGGCTTTATTCGTAGCTTTATTTTCCATTCCCGTTGGCATATTGATGGGTAGTTTTGCCAGCATTCGGGCATTACTAGAGCCTATATTTGGTTTAGTTCGCTATATGCCCGCTCCTGCCTTTATCCCTTTACTAATTCTGTATTTGGGAATTGGCGAAGAGCCGAAAATTATGCTGATTTTTATTGGTGTATTTTTCTTTAACTCCTTAATGGTCATGGATACAGTTAAGTTTGTGCCTAAGGAGTTAATCGAATCGACTTATATTTTGGGAGGCAATAAAGCTTCAGCCCTGTTTCAAGTTATTGTCCCCTACGTTATTCCTGGTATTTTGGATGCTTGTAGGATTAACCTTGCCGCAGCTTGGCAATTGGTAATTGTGTCTGAATTAATTGCTGCTACCGAAGGACTAGGCAGGCGGATCAGTGTTGCAGGTCGATTTCTCAGAACTGATGAAATTTTTGTGGGATTAATTGTGATTGGGGTGATTGGGTTATCCTTTGATTTGTTTTTTCAAGCAATGATTCGCTTTTCCTGTAAATGGGCAAGTCAAAAACGTTAATCTCGTTTAAATTTACTCTGAATTTATTGATATCAAACATAGGGAATTTATGCCATGTATATGCAAATTAACAATCTCTATAAAAGTTTTCCGACTAGATCTGGAGAATTGATTGTCCTAAAAGACATAAACATGAGCATCGAGCAAGGTGAATATATCTGTGCGGTGGGGGCATCAGGTTCAGGGAAATCTACCTTACTGCGTCAAATTGCTGGGCTAGATCGTCCAACCTCAGGAGAAGTCAGAATTGATGGGCAGTTAATCACAGCACCTGGACACGATCGCGGCATGATTTTTCAGCACTATACCCTCTATCCTTGGATGTCTGTTTTAGAGAATGCTGAATTTGGCTTAAAGCTACTAGGAGTTCCCAAGAAAATCCGCCGTGAACAAGCTAGTTATTATCTCAGTGTGGTGGGATTAACTAGTTTTGCTCAAGCTTTACCTAAACAGCTATCGGGGGGGATGAAACAAAGGGTAGCGATCGCCCGAGCCTTAGCCTCAGAACCTAAGGTTTTATTAATGGATGAGCCATTTGGGGCATTGGATATTCATACCAAGGAATCTATGCATGAGTTTATGATTTCCCTTTGGCAGCGAACCAATATCACCATTTTTATGATTACCCATGATGTCGAAGAAGCGGTATTTCTGGCAAATCGGATCTATGCCCTTGGTTCCTCTCCGGGAACTGTCCGCAAAGAAATAAAAATTGAACTGCCAGAGCGCAACTTTGCTGTTAAACGTCATCAAATATTTCATGATTACCGTGATGAATTAATGGAACTGTTACGGGAGCATGGAAGGGAAGCCACAAATTAATATTTACGATCGTCGATTTTTTGAGCGATCGCAGTTCTAGGCGAGTATCATGGGTGAAATACTCTACTAGACTAGTTTTTACTCATTTTTGCCTATGATCCCGCAGAAATTAAGCCTTAAAAATTTCTTGAGCTATCAAAATATGGCTTTAGATTTTTCAGGTTTACATATTGCCTGTATCTGTGGTGCCAATGGTGCGGGCAAATCCTCTTTACTCGAAGCGATCACTTGGGCAGTATGGGGAAACAGCCGAGCCAGTAGTGAAGATGACATCATTTACTCTGGGGCAAAGGAAGCCAAGGTAGATTTTATATTTATTGCTCAAGGGCAGGTTTATCGAATTATTCGCACCCGTCCCAAGGGCAGTGCGGGTTCATTAGAATTTCAAATTCACAATGATCATAAGTTTAAGTCATTAACCGAACGGGGATTAAAAGCCACCCAGCAAGCAATAATTGCCCATCTCAAGATGGATTACAGCACATTTATTAACTCTGCCTATTTACGGCAAGGGCGGGCTGATGAATTTATGCTGAAACGACCAAGCGATCGCAAAGCCGTATTAGCAGAAATGTTAAATCTAGGGCAGTACGATCACCTCACCGAAAAAGCTAAAGATATAACTCGTATTTGTAAAGGGGAAATTATCGCCTTAGAAAATTCTCGCCGCACCCTGCAAACCCAAATTACGGCGGGTGAAAATATTAATGATGATTTGCAGACTTTAACCTCAGAATTAGAGCAGTTACAAAGCCAAGATGCCGCCGCTAGGAAGACATTATCAAAGCTAGAAGAACAACTACAACAACGTCAAAATTGGCAACAAACCTTAAACTGGCAGCAGCAAAAAGCTGATCAATTACAATCAGAAATACTGAGATTACAACACCAGCTAGATCGTCAATATCAGCAAATTAAGAATTTAGAAAATCTCTTCGCAAATCAAGAAGAAATTATTAGGGAATATCAAAATTATCAGAATTTAGCTAAACATGAAATAATCTATAATCAAAAACTGCAAGAATATCAAAAAATTACTAGCGATCGCAC
>CASBQR010000144.1 GCA_949127865.1 Synechococcales cyanobacterium PMM_0082 | reverse complement strand
GTTCCAAACATTGAGATCAGGAAGCCATTCTGCGGATTCAGCCGATAGTACCTGTTGTAGGGTTCCTTGGGAAAAATCTAAAATAGTTAGCCCTTGCATCTTTCTGCCATCAAATCGGCGGGCGTAAAAGCTGCGAATTAGGGCTTGTTCTTTACTACCGTCATCTTGAGTGACTTCGCCATATTGCTGATAAAAAATATCCTTACTCTTAAATTGAGGATTATCTTGCTGAAGAGCAGCTTTAAGAATAGTTTTAGCTTGCCAGTTTGCTGATGGTACTACTACTTCACTAAATACAAAGGTCATACCAGAAATGAAAAGACTTAAAACTACCGCAGGTACAACCAAACGATAGGGGCTAATCCCTGCACTTCTAAGAGCTGTAGTCTCTCCATCGGTCGAAAGCCGACTGTAGGAAATTAATGTCCCCAGTAATACCGACATGGGGAACGAATACAACATAAATTGCGGTAACTGGAGGGCAAAAATCTGAATTGCTGTTAAAACCCCTAGTCCTGAATCAGTAATTAGACGTACTAATTCAAATAAGGAGCCAATCACAAGAGCGATCGACGAAAATGAACCTACTCCAAACAAAAATGGAGCTACCATTTCTGAGCTTAAGTAGCGATCCATGATCGAAATATGCGGAACCCAGCCCATCTGTATTGATGACTTAGTTTTAGAGGTACGGATTGATTTTGGTAGGGTTGCCATTGTCTAGCGAACAGGTTTTTTGAGTTTTATTATGACTTGAATAGGGTGAGAACAGTTAAATCATACCTTCAAAATTGAAAATTCTCGCCTAGGTAGTATTTGCGTACCTCTGGATTATTAGCAAGTTCTGTACTTGAACCTGATGCTAGGATTTCACCTTCTTTAAGGATATATGACCGATCAGTAATTGCTAGAGTTTCCCGCACATTGTGATCTGTAATGAGAATGCCAATATTACGATCGCTTAGATTAGAAATAATTTCTTGAATTTCCGCCACAATAATTGGATCAATACCTGCAAATGGCTCATCTAAAAGTAGAAACTTAGGATTAATTGCTAATGCCCTCGCAATCTCAGCTCTGCGCCGTTCTCCCCCCGAAAGTTGAATCCCTTTACTATTTGCAACTGCGGTCAGACTAAACTCTTCTAGTAGTTGATTGCATTCAGCTTGTCTTTGGCGGGGGGGAATATTAACCTGCTCCATAACTAGCAGTAAATTATCACGGACTGACAAATTTTGAAAGATGGTCGGCTCTTGAGCCAAGTATGCCATACCTAACCTTGCCCGTTGGTGAATAGGTAAAGCCGTAATATTGCGATCGCCTAAAAATACTCGACCTTGATCAGGTTGCACTAAACCAGTTGTAATATAAAAACTTGTGGTTTTCCCTGCGCCATTTGGTCCTAATAAACCCACAATTTCACCCTGATCTACATTTAGGCTAACTTGATGCAGTACTTGTCTTTGTCCGTAAACCTTACTTACATTATCAAGGGTGATTTTCATTCTTTCTTATTACTTTAATCTTTTTTTTCCATTACCTTAGCAGCATGAGCTTACACGCTATATGTTCTATTTACAAAATGCGCTGATAATCTTCATCCAGAAATTTGGAAATATCTTCATCTCAATGCTTAAGCCAATATTTAAGAAAAATAAAAGCTGTTTAAATATTTACTTAGGGTGTTCACGTCATGTTCTTAAAATATGGCCTTATTTATATAGCGGATTTGGGAAAGGCGATCGCAAAAATATTTATAACCATAACAAGAATAAAAATATAGACTTGATTTTTACTCTACAATTTCCCAAGATTAGCAATATCTAAACCTATATTTCCTAAAGTATTACTTAAAGTTAGAAATGGGTATGATCAATAAGCGATCCTATAATAAATCAATCTAAGTTTCTGAATTTGTCAATAATGTCACTGTCATCGACTACTAACGAACATATTCAGCCTGTGGTTCAAAGCCTAAAATATGACTTCAAGCGAGATAAGTTGAAGATTTTAGTCATTGATGATGACCCAGTTTTAGTGAAATTAACCTGTAAGCATTTAAGTCCTGAAGGTTATAGGGTAGAGACGGCTGCTAATGGGGAAATTGGGTGGAATTTAATTACGGAGATGCAGCCTGATTTAATTATTTGCGATTGGGCAATGCCAGATATCTCTGGAGTAACCTTGTGCCAAAGAGTTAAGGCAAATTCTGATTATCCAGACTTAAGAGTGTCCTATTTCATCCTACTTACAGCTCACTCAGAAATTAATTACCGAGTATTGGGACTAGATGCAGGTGCTGATGAATTTTTGACGAAACCCATTAATCCCTACGAACTTAGAGCCAGAGTTAGAGCAGGATTAAGGATTAGTCTGATGGCAAAGTCCCTAGCACGGGCAAATCAAAGGTTATTGGCACGCAATGAGTTATTAGCATCATTATCATTAACTGATCAACTTACAAACCTCTTAAACAGGAGGGCGATGGATGAAGGATTACCAAGATTATTACAAAGCTTAGAAGCAAACAGTTCATCTGGTAGAGTTGAGCATGACTGCATTTGTTTAATGATGATTGATATTGATTTCTTTAAGTTGGTGAATGATAATCACGGACACTTAGTTGGAGATGAGGTTATAAAGGCGATCGCTGGGAGATTACAAAATAGTAGTAGACCTGATAGTCTTGTCTATCGATTTGGTGGCGAAGAGTTTTTGTGCATTACTCCAGATTTAGATCCTGCTCAGGCATTAGAACTAGCTGAGATAATTCGTTGCTCAATTTCTGATCGCCCAATTAATATTAACTTGCAAGATATTTTTCTAAACTTAGAAGTAACTATCAGTATTGGTATAGCGATCGCTAATAAGTTCAATAACCAAGATACTTACAGCCTAATTAAGCAGGCAGATTACGCTATGTATCGGGCTAAAAATCTAGGTCGTAATCGCACCTGTATCTCACCCATTTAAGCTTTAAAAATTTTTAAGTAACCTTTAGATATTCAGTATTAACGCCAGATTCACGAATTAGAGATATTTTCCCTGTACGGGCAATTTCCCGAATCCCAAATTTTTCTAGCATTTTAATAATTGCTACCATTTTCCCTGGATCGCCCACTACTTCTAAAATTAACGAGTCATCAGAAACATCTACTACCCGCGCTCGAAAAATCTGAGCAATTTCAATGATTTCTGAACGACTAGCAGGAGCAGCATGAACCTTAATCAACATCAATTCCCTCTCTACACAAGGAATCTCGGTTAAATTTTTGACAACAATAACATTGATTAATTTATCAAGTTGTTTAGTTAATTGTTCAATGACATGATCATCCCCAGGCACTACCATCGTGATTCGAGAAAAGCCATTTTGTTCAGCCGTACCCACAGCAAGGCTTTCAATATTGAAGCCCCGTCGTGCAAATAAACTAGCAATACGGGTAAGTACTCCCGCTTCATCCTCGACAACGACAGAAAGAGTGTGTTTCATAAGCTAGAGAAATACTAAAGTGGGAATATAGGAAAACTAGAAGTTTTAAATAATAGCGCAGAATTGCCTATGGGTCTTTAGGTATTTGGGCAGCTTTTAGGGTTAAGAGTGTGGGAATATTGCCAGCTTAAAATCTGAATCAAAAGCATAAAGTTAGAATCTATTGAACATGGTAAGCAGTGATAGTTAGCTTACGATCGCCTGAATATATTGCCTCTACCCTTGGATAGGTTACATGAATAAACCAGATTTTTAATCTATTACCTTGAGCAGGTGCGCTTCCAGATATGGTGTATGCCAAGAAAAGTAATTAGGTAAGGCAAACCCAAAGCCAATGAATGTAGGAACTACATAGGGATAGAAATAAGGTTGATCTTCTGTTTCAGTGCCGCCAATCCTGATTGAAAATCCTGCTATCCAAAAGTAAAAACCTACATAGCAAGCATCTAAGCTATATGTAAGCGATCTTAGGTCATCAATTTTTTTGCTGATTTTCATAACTGCCCCACAGACAGATTGACCAATCTAGTCAATTTTACTACTTTTATATCAGTTGATAATAATTCTATGGGAATATTCAAGTGCGATCGCCCCAAAACTTAAACAGAATATAATTAGAACTAGCTCAAAACTTAATCAAACTAAATGCTTAACAATCCTCTTCTCATTGGCAAAGGTATTCCGCCATTCTCTGAAATCACCTCCACTCAAGTAGTTCCTGCTGTAACTCAATTGTTAAATGAGCTAGAAGTAGAGTTAAATAATTTAGAAATCAACCTAACAGATTTAGCATTACCTACATGGCAAGATTTAGTTGAACCATTGGAGTTACTGGGCGATCGCCTGAATTGGACATGGGGTGCGATCGGACATTTGCTCAGTGTCAAAAATAGCCCTGAACTCCGCACTGCCCAAGAAACCATGCAGCCAGAGGTGGTGAAATTCTATACTCGTCTCAGCCAAAGCATTCCCATCTATCAGGCATTTAAAAAACTGCGATCTAGTAAAGAATGGGAGAGCCTAGAACCTGCCCAGCACCGTATTATTGAATCTGCAATTAGAGATGCCGAACTATCAGGTATTGGCTTAGAAGGAGAGGAGCAAAAACGCTTCAATGAAATTGCGATCGCCCTCGCCGAACTTTCCACCAAATTTTCTAATCATGTTCTCGATGCCACCAAAGCCTTTAGCTTAGTTTTAACTACGCCTGAAGAGCTTGATGGACTACCTCCGAGCCTCCTAAGTTTTGCCGCCCAAGCCTCTGGGGAAGCAGGTAAATGGAAAATTACCCTCGACTATCCTTCCTATGTACCATTCATGCAGCACAGTACCCGTGAGGATTTGCGAGAACAGTTGTATAAAGCCTTTGTCGGTCGTGCCTCCAGTGGAGAGCTAGATAATCAACCAATAATCACCCAAATTTTAGAACTGCGCCAAGCTAAAGCCAAACTATTAGGATTTAAGAGCTACGCCGAACTCAGCCTTGCCAGCAAAATGGCTCCAGAGGTAGCAGCAGTCGAAAAGCTTTTGGAAGAATTACGAGTTGCCAGTTATGATGCTGCCATTAGCGATCTAGAAGCCCTCAAAACCTTCTCCCATAAATCAGAACTAAAGCCTTGGGATGTCAGCTTCTGGGCAGAAAGATACCGAGAAGAGAAATTTGCCTTTAGTGATGAAGAATTACGTCCTTATTTCCCATTGCCTCAAGTTTTAGATGGCTTGTTTAGTCTAGTTAAGCGTTTATTTGGCATTACCGTTATAGCTGCGGATGGGACTGCACCTATTTGGCAGGAGGATGTCCGCTTTTTTAACGTAATGGATGGGGAGCAGCACATAGCCAGTTTTTATTTAGACCCCTACAGTCGTCCTGCGGAAAAACGAGGTGGAGCATGGATGAATGACTGTGTGGGACGCGCCAAGGTATATGAATCAATTCGGATTCCGATCGCCTACTTAATCTGTAATCAAACGCCCCCTGTCGATGGCAACCCTAGCCTGATGACTTTTTCCGAAGTTGAAACCCTGTTCCATGAATTTGGGCATGGCTTACAACATATGTTGACCAGAGTGGACTATGCAGGAGCTTCAGGTATTAATAATATTGAATGGGATGCTGTTGAATTACCCAGTCAATTTATGGAGAATTGGTGCTACGATCGCCCGACACTCTTAGATGACAAGATGGGAATGGCAAAGCACTATCAAACTGGAGAATCTTTGCCTGAGCATTACTACACCAAATTAGTAGAAGCCAAAAACTACATGACTGGCAGTGGAACTTTGCGCCAAATTCACTTCAGTTTATTAGATATAGAACTGCATCATCGCTATTCTGGAACTGAAACTCTAGCCGAAGTGCGATCGCGCCTTGCTCAGACCACCACAGTTATTCCTCCCATTCCCGAAGATAATTTCCTCTGTAGTTTTGGACATATTTTTGCTGGGGGCTATGCAGCAGGATATTACAGCTATAAGTGGGCAGAAGTTCTCAGTGCCGATGCCTTTGGGGCATTTGAAGATGTCGGTTTAGATAATGAAGAAGCGATCGCCGAAACAGGAAAACGATACCGAGAGACAGTTTTAGCCTTGGGCGGTAGTTTGCATCCGTTGGAAGTATTCAAAGCTTTTAGAGGAAGAGAACCGATCGTTACGCCATTACTCAGACATAGCGGATTAGTAAAAGCAGCATGACTTTTTTCCAGTTTGAAGCAGAATTTGTAGAATCTTTGCGTTGTGTACCGATGCAAGTACGGCTAAAACTTGATACCTGTGGGGTTAAATTAAAACTTTCCCATTGGTATCATTTTAGTTATGAACATCGCCAAAAGTTAACGGATCTACCATGCGATCGCCCGCCCGAAATCAAAGTATATAGAGAATTTCTCCTAGACTTAATCTCTTCTGATTTAACTTCTCATCAAGAGTTACTAATTCAAGTAGAACCAATCTGGGAAGAGAGCGATCGCATTCCGATAGAAGTATGCCAACAGGCTCAATCATTAGATGTATCAATTAGCCTCGATCAATGGGTAGGTCTTTCTAATCTGCAAAGATTTGCTCTGATTAAACTTTCTCGCTCCCATCATGAAAACCAAAATTTCCTACCTGCTTTAATTGAGTTTGAAATTGTGGAGGGTACTAGAATTTAGACAAAAAGTATTATTTAAGACTTGTAAAGCGAAGGGTTAGTTTAGACCGCGTGATGACCAAGTTGGCAAATACTTCGGAAACGGCAATCGCTATTACTTTCTTGGTGATGAATCTGGAAGCCCTGCTCAGGCAGCTTACTTTTTTCTCTTTTTCTTGGGTTATATTTTGCAGACATCGCCTTTTTCTTCCATTTAGAGAGGTGTTCTTTACCTTTTCTGCCCTTTCTTCGCAATTTTACATCTTGACTGCTAAGAAATCTGCCCTTTCTCCTTATCTTTATTCTTGTCGATTATTTGCTTTTTCAGCAAGCCCTATTTATTATGGGCGATCCTGACTGGTGTAGTAATCTTGATGTGATTTGGAAACAACACCCCAGAAAATGTAATGCAGGAGATTTGGTTATTTCACCTTGTTCTAAATTATTAGTTGAGCCATAATTAAATATAATCTGGATCAATTGAAGTAATTAACACCTCTGGAAAAATGCAGCAATCAGAATCAAAAATTGCCCTGCTGATTGATGCGGATAATGCTCCTGCATCCAAGATAGAAGCAATCGTGTCTGAAATTGCAAAGTATGGAGTTGCCAATATTCGTAAGGCTTATGGAAATTGGAAAAGCCCTACTCTTAAATCTTGGGAAGAGTGTTTACACGAATATGCTATTCGTCCCGTTCAACAATTCGACTATACAAAGGGCAAAAATGCTACAGATTCGGCAATGATTATTGACGCAATGGATTTGCTATACACTCAAAATTTAGATGCTTTTGCAATCGTATCGAGTGATAGTGACTTTACTCCCTTAGTGATGAGGATTCTAACCAATGGTTTGAAAGTCTATGGATTTGGTGAGAAGAAAACGCCTTTACCGTTTGTCTATGCCTGTTCAACATTTCTATACCTAGAAACTATTGATCAAGAGATAAACTCTGAGGAAACTTCCAAGATTTCCACAAGCGTCAAAAAAACTGGGAAGGAGTTAAAGCAAGATACAAAATTAATTAATCTGTTAAGGAGTGCTGTTGCTAATACTATAGATGATGACAATTGGTCAAATTTATCAGAGATTGGTGGACATATTACAAATCAAGCATCTTTTGACCCACGAAACTACGGATATGGGAAGTTAAGTGATTTATTCGAGGCTATTGACTTGTTTGAGATTCAGCGAAGGAATAAAGCTGTGTTCGTAAGGGGTAAACAAAAAAATAGTAGTAATTCAAAAACTTAGGATAAAGGATAAAAGGAATGAAATATACAGGTAAATGGCGGATCACAGAAATGGAACAGTGGGACAGCGATTATTTAGATATGGAAGTTGAAGCCTATATCGATATTGATGCTAATTGTTCTGGAGGATTTCAATTTGGTTTAGTATCAGGTCAAATTGATGGTGAATTAGTCAAAGATGGAGGAGAGGAACGCTTAGAGTTCACATGGGATGGTAATGATGAATATGATCCAGCCTCTGGTAGTGGATGGCTTAGATTAAAAAGCAAAGACTTTTTAGAAGGTCGAATCAAGTTTCATCAAGGCGACAGTTCTGATCTTATCGCAAAACGCATGAACAGTTAATAAGCTATGGTAATACTGGAATTATCTTAGTCCTATGGCTGCATTGCAATACGAAAGGATTAGAAAAGATAATTTGAGAGCGATCGCTACAGTCAAAACTCTACAATCAGATCAATGATAACCTACCAAAGATGAAGGAGAAATACTCAAGCAGTTTAACGGTTAGGGGTAATATGGGAAATCCTGAATAAAATATCTCTAAATTCACGATAAACCTAAAAATGGTTGAGCAGATGTTCCTGAAAATTGGGTTGAGAAACGAAACAAATCCCCAGCATTAAAGCCCTGTTGAATTTCCTTCTGGCTCAACCCGACGGATGCAGTGGTGATATATAAATCCATCAAATGGCTGCCCCCAAATGTAACACTGGTTGGACGTTGCACTGGTAGTTTAACGCGAAAGATTTCTTGCCCAGTTGGATCGAAGCAAGCAATTCCCCAGCCATTCCACAGAGCAGACCAGATATTTCCTTGCCCATCGATCGCTAGCCCATCGGGTTCAGAAATTTCGTCGCTAAGATCAATTAATACACGGCGATCGCTAATGTTTCCAGTTTGCACCTCAAAGTCATAAGCGTAAATTTTCCGTTGGGCGGAATCAGTCAAATAAAAGATAGAACCATCAGGACTCCAGCCCAATCCGTTGGAGATTGTTAATCCTCTTTCCATCACCTGTAAAGAGCCATCTGGATCATAACGATACAGTTCTGCTTGTCCAAGTGCTTCGCTAATCGAACCAATCCAGAAACGTCCTTTGGCATCACATTTGCCGTCATTAAAGCGCGTATTGGGATAGGGGAATTCAGTCTGGTATAAGAGTGTAACTTTCCCAGTTACGGTACAGAAGAAGGCAATGCGATCGCCTAATGCAATCAATAAGCGATCTTTGCCTGCCAGTACAATTGCGCTGACCACATCACCCGTATCAAAATAGGTATCATTCCCAGTTAATGGGTCAAATAGGTGAACACGATGATTGTAAACATCGACCCAATAAAGCTTCTGTTGCTCGGCATCCCACACAGGGCATTCGCTTAAGCGGGCGCGGGCAGGGAGCACATTTTCAATCAGCGGCGGATTCATAGGATTATCGATACTCATAAATTTGCAGGAAAATTCACCTATGCTGACCATGCTTCTCGAAAATCAGCATAGAGGGTCAGTCCGCCATCAATAAATAACGTTTGCCCAGTAATATACGAGGCATCATCTGAAGCAAGAAATGCTACTCCTGCCGCCATCTCTTCGGCAGTCCCCGATCGCGCCATAGGAATATGGCTTTCGACCATAGCTTTTTTCTCAGGATGATCGATCCAGTCTTGGTTAATGGGCGTGATGGTCGCTCCAGGGGCGATCGCATTGACCCGAATACCCCGTGCAGCATATTCCAATGCTAATGTTTTGGTCAAATTTTCCATGCCACCTTTGCTAATAGAATAGCTGGCATACAACGGGCGAGGAATAATTTCATGAACACTAGAGACGTTAATAATGATTCCACCGCAATTTTGACTCAAGCAATGCTTAATCATTTCCCTAGCACATAAGAATGAGCCTCGCAGATTGATAGATAAGATATTATCAAAATCTTTTGCTGTCACTTCATGAGAAGGACATTCTTTTTGAACACCAGCATTATTGACTAAAATATCGAGACTGCCGAATGTTTCAATCGCTTGATTAAACATGTTTAGAATATCTTCTTCCTTGGAGACATCGCCCTGAATGAGCAGCGATCGCACATTACATTTTTGGCAGGCAGTCTGTATTGCTTGCTCTGAGGTATCTTCGGCTTCTTTAGCACTTTTACGATAGTTGATTACCACATTGCAGCCTTCTTGCGCCAGACGAATGGCGATCGCTTGCCCAATGCCTGAACTCGCTCCCGTAATCAATGCAGTCTTTCCAGTCAATCCTTTCATGCTTAACATTCTCCAAACTATTGACTCGTCACACCAAATGCTCTGTATCCTTCTAGTAAGCTCAGAAGTTCTTAAGTATTGTAAACCTGTTGAGAGACATTTAGGCTTAGTGGTGCAGAAAACTTTTTTGTCTTAAAATTTAAGACGATTAAAACCCTAAGCGAAAAAGTGAGCGGGATTGATAAGCGACTGGATAATCAAGAATTTATCAATCGGGGAATTTTGGTATCGGTGATTATTGCATTAAGTGGGAGGAGCAGCCAAGCTATTTGACATACTCCCCAAATAAACAAAATGTGAGTGGAGCCTAATTCACTATTTTTTAATTAAGAACTTCTTAGCTGCCCACAAACCACCCAAAGCAGCCAAACCTAGAGCAGGAGAGAACTCAAATGGGACAGGCGTAGCCGCCGAGAAAGTGCCTTGAAATACAAGGTCAGCGTTAGAGAAGAGAGCACTAGAACCACTTGTTGCTGTGCCGTTAGGATATGGATTACCGCCATTATTGAAACGGTATATCAATGATGGAGCCAAAACCGCAGTGTAGGTGGCAGTATCTGTAATCTGCAAACCACTTGCAAATGTCCATGTCACCGCAGGAGAACCAGCAAAGGTTAGAGTAGATGTGCTAGAGGAAGTACCAACTTGAGTTCCCCCATTGCCCGTACCGTTGAAAATGGTTAAAGTTGTAGCGGCGGCAGTTGTTTGGTTAGATGAGTTAGCAAATGCAAACGTCCAAGTATTAAGATTGATGGTTGCTATCGAACCAGATGGATCATTGATGAAGCTTTGTCCAATATTACTACCAGAAATATTAGCAGTTAACACACTATTACCAATAGTATTATTCAAAGCTGAGACGGGGCTAGAAATGGCTAGAGTGCTGACTAGGAGAGCAGTTAGCCCCCATTTTTTCTAGCAGTTGAAGTGATTGGAGTTTAGACACGAAGTTAATATTACTTAATACAATAAGAGGATTTTATCAGAGGTAAACTGTTTTGATAGTGATGAACTTAACTAAATTCCTTGCAAATCAAGCATAAGGGCAGCGAAATTAAAGCACGGTTAGGATACCAAAAATAGAGTAGCGGCTGATGGGTTATTACTCAGTTAATCGATTATTTTCATAGCGCGATCATCGCTAAAATCAAAGTACAAAGGTGTTGTGGTAAAAGCGATCGCCAAGGTTGATCATCCATTTGCAATTATGGATATTTTATAGATTGATTAGCCTAAAAAATGCTCAGTATTAACTAACAAATTTTATAAACTGTCGTAACTTTTATATGCTGAAGTAGATATACCCCAGCCCAAATGCTTAAGTCTATAATAATTTCCTATGACTCCAAATCTCCAAGCTCGATTAGATAGTTACTATCAGGAGGTATCGGCGGTAATCCTTGCTCGGCAGAATGCAATTACGGGGCTATTACCTGCAAGTACTGCTATTAATGCCCACGGTGATTATACTGACGCTTGGGTTCGAGATAATGTATATAGTATTTTGGCGGTTTGGGGCTTGGCGTTGGCATACCGTAAATTAGATAGCGATCGCGGGCGCACCTATGAACTAGAACAAAGCGTGGTCAAACTGATGCGAGGTTTGCTATTTGCCATGATGCAGCAATGCTCCAAAGTTGAAAAATTCAAAGTTACTCAATCCCCCCTAGATGCGCTTCATGCTAAATACAGCACGACTAGGGCGGTAACGGTGGTGGGTGATGATCAATGGGGACATTTACAACTAGATGCTACTTCCCTGTATATATTGATGCTGGCGCAGATGACGGCTTCAGGTTTGGCTATAGTTTTTACCATTGATGAAGTTAACTTTATTCAAAATCTGGTTTATTACATTGGACGTGCCTATCGGACTCCTGACTATGGGATTTGGGAACGGGGCAACAAAGCAAATCATGGTAAACCTGAACTTAATGCTAGCTCGGTGGGGATGGCAAAGGCAGCATTAGAGGCTATCAATGGTTTAGATTTATTTGGGGTTAGGGGTAGTCAAGCTTCGGTTATTCACGTTTTAGTAGATGAAATTGCCCGTACTAGAACTACTTTGCGATCGCTTTTACCTAGAGAGTCCAGTTCAAAGGAAGTCGATGGGGCATTATTAAGTGTGATTGGCTATCCTGCCTTTGCGATCGAAGATCAAGCCTTAGTAAATCGAACTCGAAATAATGTGATCTGCAAATTAGAAGGCAAGTATGGCTGTAAGCGGTTTTTACGAGATGGGCATCAAACCGTGATTGAAGATGCTAGTCGATTGCACTATGAGCCTTGGGAATTAAAGCAGTTTGAACATTTGGAATGTGAGTGGCCCCTATTTTTTACCTATTTAATGCTTGATGCTTTATTTAGAGGCGATCGCCCTGAAGTGGAAGCATACTATCAAAAAATCCAACCCTTATTAATTGCCAAAGATAACTATCAATTACTGCCCGAATTATTTTTTGTACCAAAGGAAAGTATAGAAGCGGAACGACAACAACCCCAAAGCCAAACTCGTTTACCAAATGCTAATCTGCCTTTAGTGTGGGCACAGAGTCTTTACATATTAGGACAATTACTTCGGGATGAACTGATTGCTGTTAGCGATATTGATCCTCTGGGTCGGCATTTGCAAATTACCAATCGTCGGTTGCCCGTTGTGCAGATTGCCCTGCTATCAGAAGATAAAATTTTGCAAACGGAACTCGCTACCTACGGCATTGATACCCAAACCCCAACCCAAATTGCCCCTATTCAAGTCCGTCAAGCTGATGATTTATCTAAAATTTATTTTCAAATTGGGCGCAATGATAAGCTGCAATTAACTGGCAGACCTATTCGGCGCTTACGGAGTCTAACTACTTCTCGCCTATTTCAGATTAGAGGGGAGGCGATCGCTTTCCTGCCTTCTTTTTTGGATCAAGAGCAATTTTATCTCACCCTTGATTATCACTTCTTGGTTTCACAAATTAAAGGGGAGTTAGTTTATATTCAACGGCATTGGCACCATCGGGGGCGACCAACTATAACTTTGCTGTTAACCCATCGGATGTTTGAAACTGAAGGGGAAGCTGAAGCGATCGCCCAATCTCCATTGCTGCAATTACTTAAAGAACTACAAACTGGCACCTGTAAT
The DNA here is from genome assembly GCA_949127865.1 of Synechococcales cyanobacterium PMM_0082. Taxonomy (GTDB): domain Bacteria; phylum Cyanobacteriota; class Cyanobacteriia; order Pseudanabaenales; family Pseudanabaenaceae; genus PCC-7502. The sequence continues at coordinate 45 of CASBQR010000144.1, read as the reverse complement.
GGTGTAACTGTAAAACTAGGTAATTTACATCAACTTCTGATTACC
>CASBQR010000143.1 GCA_949127865.1 Synechococcales cyanobacterium PMM_0082 | reverse complement strand
GAGCTACTCCTTTTCATGATTGGAATCAACGGATTCATCACGAATGTTATCGTCCTAACGCCTTTGCCCGTATTGTCAATAGCAACGGCAAGCTGTTACGCATAGTTAATAATTTTGAATATTTGAGTTTTAATATTGGGGCAACATTGCTGTCTTGGCTAGAGCAGTATGATCCTGAAGTCTATCAACGCATTCTTGATGGGGATAAAGCCTCATTTGATCGCCTCAATGGTCACGGTAATGCGATCGCTCAGGTTTACAACCACATTATTCTACCCTTGGCTAATGAACGAGATAAGCTTACCCAAATCCGTTGGGGCAAAGCCGACTTTAAGTCCCGATTTGGCAGAGAAACTGAAGGTATGTGGCTAGCAGAGACCGCCGTAGATTACCCAACCATTAAGGCTTTAATTAGCGAAGGTATTAAATTTATTATTCTGGCACCATCTCAGGCACAACGGTGTCGTCCCCACAATGCCAATGATCCCCAACCTTGGACAGAAGTGAGTGGTGGTCAAATTGATCCCAATCGTCCTTACCGTTGTCACCTGATCCCAGCCGATCCACAGTCCCCCTATATTGATATTTTCTTTTACGATGGTCCAATTTCCCGTGACATGGGCTTTAGTGATTTACTCAGTAGTTCTCACAATTTGGCAGCAAGGCTAGGACGGGCAGTGCGTGGGGATCATCGTTCTTCGCAACTTATTTCTGTGGCAACCGATGGGGAGACCTTTGGGCATCATAAGCACTTTACGGAAAAAGCGATCGCCTATGCCTTTACCGAAGAATTTCCCAAACGGGGCTGGCAAGTTACTAATTATGCTCACTACCTCAACCTCTTTCCACCCACTTGGGAAGTAGAAATTAAACCTGAAACAGCTTGGAGTTGCGCCCATGGAATCGGTCGGTGGCAAGATGACTGTGGCTGCGGTGCCGATATTGGGTTTGGTAAATGGCGAAAACCTTTGCGTGAAACTTTAAATTGGCTACGCGATCGCCTAGAGCTAATTTTTATAGAGGCTGGATCAAAATATTTCACCGATCCATGGGCAGCACGGGATGGCTATATCCATGTCCTAAGGGATTCTTTGCGCCATGGTACTGTCAACAGTCAACAAAGTCTTGATCACTTCTTTAAACTCTACATTAAACCTTCGGTCAACTATACCCATGCCAAGGTTGATGTCCTCAGACTGCTAGAAATGCAACGCCATACCCTGCTGATGTTTACAAGTTGTGGGTGGTTTTTTGAAGAGCTATCCCGTCCTGAAGGTGTGCAAATTTTACGTTATGCGGCACGGGCGATCGAACTTGCGGCTGATGTGACAGGAATATTACTAGAGTCAGAATTCATCCAAAGGCTGGCACTTTGTCCTAGTAATGTGGCGCAGTTTGGCAATGGGGCGGAGGTTTATCGTGCCTTAGTTGTGCCGTTTAGAATTAGCCTAAAGCAAGTAGCAGCAGACTATGCCGTGAGTTCGCTTTTCCATAATTATGGGCGAGAAGATGCCCAACAATTATATTGCTACGGCATTAATCAACTTGACTATCAACTGGAACGCATTGGTTCTATGGTATTAGCGATCGGGCATATTTTGATTACTTCCAGCATCACCCATGAGTCAGTGGAATATGTCTTTGCTGTTGTGCATCTGGGTGGCTATGACTTCCACTGTGGCATTAAACAATTTAGTGGCAGAAAAGACTACGAAGAAATTAAAATATCTACCTTTGCAGCGCTCAAACAAGCCAGTGCAGCAGGAATCATTCTTGCCATATCGTCCTCATTTGGACAGGAATACTTTAACTTACAGAATCTCTTTGCCGAAGAGCGCCATCGCATTTTACATTTATTATCTGGAGAAACTCTACTGCGCCTAGACCAACTTTATGCCCAAGTCTATCGGGATAATTACGGTATTTTGGCTTCGTTTCGACGGGATGGGTTACCCGTACCCAAGGAATTGCAAGTAGCGGCGGAAATCACCTTAAACCACCGATTGCTTATGGAGCTAAAACGCCTAGAAGCTGGAGAAAAACTTCCGATCGCTCAGTTAGATGCCGTGGCAAAAGAAGCTCATCATTTAGGCTGTAAACTTGAAGAAATTGAAGCTGCTAAAATTTTGGAACGAGTTATTCTCAATCATCTGTGGCAGTTAGTCCATAGTGGTGAAGGCATGACCCATAGTTTTCAACAGATCGAACAAGTAATCAACCTAGCCTGTCGTCTCAAAATCGGCTTAAATCTAAACCACTCTCAAGAGCTATATCTCCACTTTCTTAACAATGTCACAACAGAAGAAAATCTCAATTTAGCGGCTTCAGACTTAGCCAAGCTTTTAGAACTAGGAGAAAAAATTGGCATTGCCTGCCAGATTTGAATGTACTAAAAATTTGACTGAATCTATGCAAACGCTTGAACCAAGTTTAGGAAATAAATACTTAGCTGACCATATTTGGCTTTTAGCTCAAAGTTTCAGGAAATTATTAGGTAAAGAATTACTGAAGAGTCAAGATCCGCAGGATTTAGCGAAAGCTATTTTTTATGCTCCTTTTATGCTACTTTCTCACAATACAGAACTTGATCCGATCTTTACCTATGGCAACCAAACTGCTTTGAGGTTATTTGAATTAAATTGGCAAGAGTTAACGACAATGCCATCCCGCCAATCTGCGGAGCCGATGTTGCAGTACGATCGCTCGCTTTTCTTGAAAACGGTATCTGAGCAAGGCTATATAGATCACTATAAGGGTGTGAGGATTTCTAAAAGTGGTAAAAAATTTCTGTTGCAAAATGCGATCGTCTGGAATTTAGTAGATGATCAAAACATTTATCACGGGCAAGCAGCTATTTGTTATGACTGGGATTTTATCTAACTAACAGTACCAAATAGTTGACTGTGCTGATAAGTTTGGAGAGATTATTGGTGATTCCTTTCAGGATGCGTTCCGCAAAAGTTAAGAAATTGACAAGCGATCAAGAGATCGAGGCATAACAAATCATTGGAGCGGATAAAGTTGTGATATTTTAGTTGAAAGCGAAAGTTTTTCTGTAGCTCATATCACCCGTTAAGTAAAGACAATAAGAGTAATTCATAATGATATGGAAATAATAATCGGAATACTACTTGTTGTTGTAGGAATACTTGGTTCTCAGATGTACTTTTTAAGTATTAAAATTGAGCAGAAAGCTAGAGAAAAATATGAAAATTGGAAGAAGAATGAATACGACTACATCAAGCGAGAACAAAAAGAATTAGCAAACCGTGAAGCAAAGTCTTTAGTCAGCGAAGAAGTAAACAGTAAGGCAAGAAACCAGTTTGAAGCATGGCAAAGAAGTGAAGTTGAAAGAATAAGAATGGAACAATCAGATATTGCAAAACAAGAAGCAGATATTTTATTTAATCAGTGGAAAGAGTCAAACACTAAACAAATAAGAAGTGATGCAATTCAAAAGAGTAAATCTGTAATTGCAGGAAAAATTACAGAGCATTTCGTCCCATTTCTTCCCGATTTTAGGTTCAACCCTAAAGATGCTCGCTTCATGGGAACACCAGTTGATTTGATAGTATTTGATGGTTTAGACGATGATGCTCTTAGAGATATCTACTTTATTGAAGTTAAAACTGGATCTTCTACCTTGTCAAAGAGGCAAAGGCAAATTAGAGATGCCGTACAAGGACAAAGAGTAAGATGGCTTGAAATCAAGAAAGATTTTTTGTAGAAGTACATAATAAATCACTATGCCCATTCAATTCCTAGCTTTATGGAACCTATTTAGAATCATTAGAAGAGATAAAGGGACTAAGATCAATCCGTTGAGATTATCTATTTCAGTCAGGGTTATTTCAGTTCGAGATTAAGCAAGCAAAAATAGCTGGCTTGGTTGATAAGTTCAGAGAGATTATTGGCGAGATACTTTCCGCCGCTAAGGTTCAGAAATTGAGAAGCGATCAGGGCATAATAAATCATTGGAGCGGACAAAGTTATGAAAGTAAATCTGCCACTCAATTCAACCGTTATACTTTACTCTAAGTAAGAATTAAGGTTTGGGATGATGAAAAACATAGGTCTACTTGTAAGTCTTCCTTGTGCGCTATTAGCTTCCGCATTGTTTCTGCAACAAGAACCAGTTTCTGCTCAGACATGCAATTATTTTGCGGGAACTGCGGTAGCAGGGCAAAGTTTGAATGTGGATTTGTGTTCAATCAGTCCAGCCAGTCCTAAAAGTGTTGACTTTATTTACTATTTAGGAAATGAGAAAGTTGTAAGTCAAGCTAACTGTATTCAAGGAACTTGGATCTCATTTCCAGAGAGGCAAGTCAATCGTCCTCAATCCCAAGCGACACAAAGAATGCTTGAAATTGTCTGTAGCTATCGAGTCTACAGTCAACGTCGTACCTCTAGAGTTAGATCAGCCATTGTTTTCGATCCGCCATCGAATGTAAGAGCCTCACCGAATGGGAGCATTCTTTGTGCAGTCAGGGAACGTAGCACAATAAATCTCTATGGCTCTGTTGGTTCTTGGTACTACACAAATGTATGCGGTACGATGGGGGTAATACACTCTGGTCAAATCAGATTTTAGAAGGCGTAAATTCAAAGATAAGTTTGGAGAGATTATTAGCGATTCCTTTCAGGATGTGTTCTGTCGCCAAAGTTAATGAATTGAGAAGCGATTGAGGCATAACAAATCATAGGAGCGGAAAAAGTTATGATATTTTGATTGAGAGCAAAAGTAAATCTTCCGCTTAATTCAGCCGTTATATCTACAAAAGAGAGGTTGCAATGATTAAAGGGAGTTGTTGTTGCGGAACCGTTTGATTTGAGTTAACTGACCCCCCCAGCATGATGGGTACGTGTCATTGTAGTCGATGCCGAAAAGTTGGAGCAAGTAATTTAGTATTCGTAAAATCAGAAACGTTCCAAATAACTAGCGGTCGAGATAAGATATCCACCTACAAGCCTGAACCTCCTTATAAGTACGATCGGTGCTTTTGCTCGGTATGCGGTTCTGCACTTGGGGAGGTGCTATCAGAAAGTGATTCATTTCCTGTGTCAGCTAACTGCATAGATGAGGATATTAGAGTCGAAAATAAATTTCACAAGTTTAGTTCAGAAAAACCGAGCTGGCTCAAAATTGGTGACACAGCAAAACAATTCGATGAACACCCCTTCTAGTCATAAGTTCTAGTCATAAGTGCAATGTATAACGCCCGCCTGCAATCGGACATTCAAAACTGTCACTTAATTCAGCCGTTATCCCGCTCAAAGCAAGTGATTAGAAATACACATGAGTTTTAGTCGTATCTTTACTAACATCTGTTCTGATCGACTTACTGAAAGCCGAGATTTTTACGTGACTCTACTTGGTTTTGAAGTAAGCTACAAGAGTGATTGGTATATCCAAATTCGCAGCCCATCTAAATAAAGGGCACATCTAATAATCAAGGAATAAAATACGCCCTCAAAAAAATATACCGAATTCCCGAACTTGAGCCTCTCATGTTTTGTCCCTCTTCATTCCCTCACCTAGTCTTATTTCTGAGACTCTATGTATATCAACCCTTTTGAGACTTAAGAACTAGGACTATTTTTAAGTAATGTCTACCTCAATTGATCTAATTTATAAATTCAAGATAAGTTTATGCGATCGCTTTTAGAAACAGTTCAGATTACTAAATCCGCCGCCCGTGCTTTGGCAAAGCTGGATCATGCTGCCAGAAATTCAGGACTCTTGGCGATCGCTGAGGCTATTTCTGAACACAATGATCAAATCCTAGAAGCCAATGCTCAAGATGTGGAAAATGCTGTAGCGGCAAATTTGGCAACGGCACTGATCGGACGGTTGCAATTGACCCCTAGTAAAGTTAAAGCAATGGCAGCAGGGGTCAAAGATGTAGCTCGCCTCAGTGATCCTATAGGAATTAGACAAATTCATCGAGAGCTAGATACAAACTTAGTCCTAGAGCGTATTACCTGTCCATTGGGAGTATTGGGGGTAATTTTTGAGGCTCGTCCCGATGCGGTTACGCAAATAGCAGCTTTGGCAATTAAATCGGGAAATGGGGTTTTGCTTAAAGGTGGTAGTGAGGCAGTTTTATCCTGTGAAGCGATCGCTAAAATTATTTCTGGAGCATTACAAACTTCACAGATTTCTCCTGAAGTAGTGCAGTTGCTAACTACCCGTGCTGAGACTATGGCAATTTTACAAATGGATCGGCATATTGATTTGATTATTCCCCGTGGTTCTAATGATTTTGTGCGCTACATTCAAGCTAATACAAATATTCCTGTGCTAGGTCATGCTGATGGCATCTGCCATTTATACGTGGATCAAACTGTAGATATTGATCAAGCTGTTCTGATTACGGTGGATTCAAAAACTCAATATCCTTCTGCTTGTAATTCCATTGAAACTTTACTTGTGCATAGGGCGATCGCTCCGCAATTTTTAGCTAAGGTCATTCCCGCCTTAAAAATTAAGAATGTGGAAATAAGAGGTTGTAGTGAGACTCTTACCCTATGCCCAGATCTAAATGCTGCTAACGATGCCGATTGGTCAACGGAATATTGCGATTTAATTTTGGCGATTAAAGTTGTCGATTCTTTAGATGCTGCCATCATTCATATAAATATGTTTGGTTCTAAACACACCGAAGCGATCGCTACTACGAATCTTGATGCGGTAGAAACCTTTAGCAGTGATGTCGATGCTGCGGGTATTTTTCATAACTGTTCTACGAGATTTGCCGATGGATTTCGGTATGGGTTTGGGGCAGAAGTGGGGATCAGTACGCAAAAGATGCCGCCCCGTGGACCTGTGGGACTAGAAGGACTGGTAACTTATAAATATCATCTCAAAGGTGAAGGGCAAATTGTGGCGGACTATAGTGGAAGTGTTCCTAAGTCCTTTACTCATAGAGATCTTTAACAGATCCACAGGTTTAATGTCCAGATTTTTAGCTATATTTCTCATTCTCAGCATCAATCTAATTTCCACATTAATTTATACTCCCCCAGCGTGGGCATTTAACTCAGTCAAATTTTACGATGGAGATAACATCACAATCATCCATGGCGGCATTAAAGCTCAAGTGCATTTAGCCTGTATTGATGCGCCAGAACTGAAACAAGCACGGGGGCAAGCTGCTCGAAAAGCTCTTAAAAAATTGGTAAATGATCAGTCCTTTGAGTTGAATATTTTAGGTAGAGATCGGATTGGTAGATTTGTCGCAGAAATTATGAGCGATCGCGGCAATATTAATAGAATTTTAGTAGAGCAGGGCTATGCTCAGTTTTATAACCCTTCAGGCAAAGGTTGTGATGGCTATACTGAAGCAGAAAGAAAAGCCCAAGATCTGCATTTGGGTATCTGGGACAAGGGAACTAATATTCAATCACCGCAAGAATTTAGACGAGCAAGCTATTAATTTTTACCTGCTAATTGTAGAGATTTATCCTTAGCTCTATTTCCTTGGAGCATCTAAAGTCTAACTAAGCAAATTTCTAATAATCTCATTGGCGGGAAAATATCTTTACATATTATTTAGAGAGCTATAGGATTCAATTTAATTGTTACATTCTATAAGTAACTATTTTGATACCTTAAATATCAAAAAATTGTGTTTTTAATATTTAACTAGGGACTTAATAAAATGAAAAAGCAGTTAAGAATAAAGTGGAAATATTTAGCATTAGTAGCTTTTACAATAATAGTTTTAACCTATTTACCGTCTTGGGCAAAAGATGCGGAGTTGGTTTACAAGCAAGCTGTTAAAGTTCAGCAATTACTTAAAACGACGACTACTTCAATTGGGCAGCCCATTGATTATTCAAAGATTAAGCAATCAGAAGTTACAGCCTTAAAAGTTGAAATTCCACCAGGGAAAGAAACGGGTTGGCATAAACATCCCTTTCCAGGTTATGGGCATATTTTGCAAGGAGTCTTAACTCTAGAAATTGAAGGCGATCGCAAATTGATATTGGAGTCAGGAAGTACATTTGTGGAAGTAGTTAATACTCTACATAATGGTAAAAATTTAGGAAAAGAACCAGTAAACTTAATCGTGTTTTTTACGGGTGAAGCTGGTGAAGCTATTACTATACCGATGAATAAAAAAGAATAGAAATTTGAGCGATCGCTCCACTCAAACCTGATAAATCCGCCCAACACAAAACCGAAGCTCAGGTTGTTAATGTTCCAGAAGTAAGAGTAAATTGGCAGGTAGGCGATCTGCTTACCCATACTAAGTTTGGCGAAGGTTTAATTTTCAGCATTTTTGGCAGTGGTGAAAAAACTTCTCTGGTTGTGACCTTTACTGTCATGGGTAGAAGAATTATTGACCCCATTCTTGCTCCTATTCAACGGATTAAGTAAGCGATTGCTAACCAAGCACCTACACCCTAAGCATAGTTAGCTTTTAGGAAATCACGTTTAAGAATAGATAAGTTAACAGCAATTATTTGAATGTAAGTAAGGTCTCCAATTATTTCAAAATCCATATTTAACGATTAGTTTATGTGCTGTTTATCTTTTTTGCGATCGCCAACTCAAAACTTTTATAACCAGTAGGGTACATTTCCTTCTAAATCTTTTGGCTTAATTCCTTTTAAAGCTAAATATCCAATTTTGTCACTGAAGTGAATGCTAACTGGCGATCGCGTTGCTCTGATAGAGCCATAATGTAAAAGTGTGAGTGATAAAACGGAGTGAATAGCTTTTTCAATTGTAAAAGGTGCTTCCGTCCGAATTTGTAAAGGGCATGGAGTAGAATTTTTGAATGGAGGCAGAGATGAAACTAGAAAGGCTTGAGTGTCACTCAATTTAAAAACATCACCTTTAAATGCCTGTGCAACACTAAATCTTGTATTTGTTTCTTGAGATTTCTCATCAAAATAATCATATTTTTGCAAAGAATAAATCCTTGGTACTGCTTCTTTAATTACTTCAACCAGATAAAACTCTGCACCAATTTGTCTAGCCCATGATTTTAGTGATTCTTTCTCATCACCACGAAATAATCCGTCTCTATGGATAACTACTCGTTTACCCTTAAACTCATTAATAGGAAAAAGGGTCTTCAATACGTTTTCTGGAATAGTTTCACCTTCAATTGGAGCATCATGAATACGGTAGCGGAGTAACTCACCATTGCTAAAGTATATACGAGCTATAGCTGTAGCGTTAATACTGCCCGAAAGCTTTTGCTTTTTTTGACGAGCTACATCAAGTCCAATTACTAAATCAGCATAGTCCAATGGTTTTGCCAATGTAAATGGGGTATTACCAGTTTTTCCTAATATCCCTAAAATAATATTATCAAGTGCAAATTCATTTGAAGCTGTTTTCCTTTTGATATACTGACAAGGTATTTCACGACCTACAGTTATAGATTTAAAGTCATAATATGGACTGCCTTCTTCCTCAGATTCGTTATCAAAAAACGCCAGTAATATGTCAGGCTCTTCAGACTGCAAAGTATCAATAGCTCCTTCTATTTTTGCTCTTGAATCTTCCTGAATAGACTCTATTCCCAAATATTTACATTTAAATTTTAGTTTTTTTAATTCTTTTTCCAACCTAGGGCAAAATTTATCTGAGCTGTCTTTGACTGTATCGAGCCCTGAGCTAACTATATTAAGCCCTAAGCTATCTGTATTAGATCCTTTGATAATAGAAACACAAATTGAATTGGTCTCTGAAAATTTATCTGCCCTTTTATAGAGACCGTATTTTTGGAG
>CASBQR010000142.1 GCA_949127865.1 Synechococcales cyanobacterium PMM_0082 | reverse complement strand
ATTTTTATACCTGAGAATAGAAAGGTTAACTTAAATGAAGTTTCTGATAAATGGCTTGATACCCCCAATGAAAGAATTGGAGGCATCCCACCTAGGAAATTTTTAGATACTGAAAAGGAGTGGGTAATTGTTGATTTAATCCAAAATATTGAACAGGGCTACCCAATCTAAGATGAGCTATGATTGTGACCCCCCTGAAAGGTATAGCTTACAGACTAGTTTTAGGAAAATTTCAAAATGAGCCTATATCTGGGAATGCAGCATTAATGTGTGGTTTCAGGTATAATCCTCCTCCTGGTTTAATACAAATTATCACTGGTCAGGAACAAAGATTAAATTCATTCAAAGCTGAATACCTCTCTGACTCAGAGCAAACTGCACGAAATGAAGTTAGCCAAGATACTTCAGGTAGACCTCGAATATTGTTTGAGGTGGAATTTTCTTTTTCTTCATTACTTGACCTGACAGATCACAATGTAGTTGCAGATTTAGGGAAAGAATTAAACCCAAATGATGATCCTCAGGAATTTCAATCGAGTGATTTAAATTGCGACTGGGCAAAGATAAATGCGGAAACAAACAACTTAGCTCCAACTCAACTACTTGGTTATATTTTGCACAACACATATGCCATAGAAGCCCTCAAAGTTCCGTCTGTGCGTAATCAGAAAGGTTATAACATTGTTGTATTTATAGATAACCTTCAGATTGGTAGTTATTTGATTGCAAAAAATGGAAATACCGATGTTCAGAGAATTGACGGAAGCTTGAAAGTTAAATAATTCATAAATTTATAGCAAGTATAAAATCTAATGCGTTGAATATATGTATCTAAAGTAAGGTGGTTATCAAATCAACAGCTAAGTAATCAAACATTGGGCGTTCACTTCTCCGCCATGTCAGAAATGCGCAGGGAATAGGAGGTGGTCATGGTTTTAATTTAAGCAGGTTAACGCTTGAGTGATTGCAGTCAAATTAATATTTTCAATCCTATTACTTGATGATCTCATTTGCGATCGCAGATTTGTATCTGTTAGCTCCTTAATTTCAAGGGTGAATTGCCGTTTTGGGTTTTGTTGGACTTTTAAAATTGTTGGCGCATTATTATCGATTGTCCAAGTGGCGATCGCACAGGAAGTTTTACAGCTAGTTTGCAGCATCGTGCCATTGGGTAGGAAGGTATAAATATTTTGAGCGCGATCTTGCGTCTGCCAAATTCTGCTAAATAGCTGAGTTAGATCAGCATTTATTGGTTTATCATTCAACTGCGTGAACCTTAAGCGTTGATCACTACCATTGGTATAAATCAGTAAAAATGAGCCATCAAGTTTGAGTCGCTCCGATCTCCCGATAGCAGCTAAGAATTTTTTTCTCTTGATCATTGACCGCAGGGGAGCAGAATTTGAACGTAGAAGCGATCTCCCCCACTTGAATTAGCAACTCTAAATTGGTTTTGGTTTCGGCGGTTTTCAGGGTGGCAGTATAGCGATTACAACCTCCTTGTCCACTAATTTCATTAGGTTGAGAGAACTTAAGAGTAGATTGCAGGTTATCAATGATACCTCTACCATTCAAGTCTTCCAGTAGCCACTCCGTATTTAATAATTGTTGACACCAGAGGGTTTTACTCGTAGTCCAAACTTCTTTAGTTAAGCAATTAAAGGTTTTGGATCTAGATACAAGGCATTAATTTTGCCATTGGGCATTGGCTGGGATGGGGGATAGGGTAATTGCGGCGATCGCTACACAGGAACCAACTAACTTTTGCATGGATGTGATTATTGAATTTTGACCCCTCGAATGGCATAGTCTAATAGTTCCATGGGATGCTTGAGCATAGTAGTTTGTCCCTGTAATTCCAGATGCTTACGGATTTGGATTGTACAACCAACATTAGCAGAAGCAATTAAACTAGCCCCAGTATTGACTAAATTTTCAACTTTTTGCTTCCCTAATTCTGCTCCGATTTCTGGCTGTAAAATATTATAAACGCCAGCACTACCACAACATAAAGCGGCATCAATCGGTTCTTTGAGTTTCAGATTAGGAATTTGTTTTAAGAGTCGGCGGGGTTGCATACTAATTTTTTGCCCATGCAACATATGACAGGCATCTTGATAGACGACATTAAGTGGCTCTTGCCCTTCATTTAAGGCAGATAAAGGTGTGATAAGTCCAACTTCATCTAAAAACTCTTGCACGTCTTTCACCTTAGCGGCAAACTCTTGAGCTGATTTAGCATAGTGGGGATCGTCCTTGAGAATTTGATCGTATTCTTTAAGGCTATGTCCACATCCCGAAGCATTAATTAAAATGGCATCCAGTTCATAACTACTAAAGGTATCGATCATCTGTCGAGCTAAATCTTGAGTTTGCGCTTCTTGCCCTTGGTGATGGGAAAGTGCGCCACAACAACCTTGAAGTTTAGGAATAACTACCTCGCAGCCATTGGCGGTTAAAACTCTAATTGTGGCAGCATTAACTTCGGGTAAAAACATCCGTTGTACACAGCCTAAAAT
>CASBQR010000141.1 GCA_949127865.1 Synechococcales cyanobacterium PMM_0082 | reverse complement strand
TAAGCGGAAATGCAAGTTTCCGTTCACTCCTCACACCACATTCCACCTAGGCTACGGTCTGGGTGGTTTCCTAATTAATAGTTAAATATTCTAGTTAAGTCTTAAATGCAACCTTTATTGATCGTTGGCTCAGATACTGGTGTGGGTAAAACCGTATTAACATCCTGCCTTGCCGCCTATTATCAAACCTATCGACCTGCTTCCACCTTAGCCATTTATAAACCTGTGCAGTCTGGTGTGGGCGATCGCGAATTTTTTAAATCTACCTTTACCCTCACTCAAACCATAGAGGAAATTACGCCCATATTTTTTGAAACGCCAATTGCCCCAGCGATTGCCATGTTTCGGGAAAATAAACCCTTAGATTTAGGACTAATTTGGCAATATTTTCAAACTTTACAAAATAAGTATGATTGGGTTTTGGTCGAGTCCTTGGGTGGTTTAGGATCGCCAATTACGCCAGAATATACAGTGGCGGATTTAGCAAAGGATTGGCATATTCCCGTTGTCTTGGTAGTTTCGGTAAAATTAGGAGCGATCGCCCAAACAGTAGCCAATGTCGCCCTTGCTAAAGTTAATAAAATTAACCTTAAGGGGATAGTCTTAAATATTGCTAACCCTGATGATAGTAATCTCGAAGACCTAGCTCCCATCGATCTAATTCAAGGTTTGACCTGTGTGCCAGTGGTGGGTGTAATTCCCTATATTTCTGATCTGCAAAATTTAAGTGAATTAGCCCGTGCTGCCTCAAATTTGGAACTAAGCCGATTGGGAATATGAATTATTTGCGGATTGGAGTTTATTTAAGCTTGATCTTGGCTTTAAGTGCTTGTAAAGCTACGACTCTGGGTGGAGCTGTAGAAAAGGCGATCGCTCCCATCTCAGTTAATAACCCTGAATCAAATCCCAATAACAAAATTCTGACTTTACCCAAAGACTTTAGTAGTGACATTCCCATTTATCCCAAAGCAGTTCTGCAAACCATTGAACAAGTAGCTAATAATCAAAATACTTTTACCCGTTGGATGACCACAGATCCTATAGCTCAGGTTTCCAGTTTTTATGAAGATGCCTTTACTAAAAAACAATGGCGGGTGATTTTGCGATCGCCTGAGGGCAATTTTGTGATGCAGAAAGCTAATCAATTATTGACCCTATCGATCCAATCGATCCCAGTAAATCCAACTCCGATCAATGCTACTAGCCCCGTACCAACAACTTCTACCAGTATTTTTTTGCAATACCTGCGGGATCCGAAAATTAGCCAAGACCTAAATATTGCTGTAAATCCTGCTATTTCACCAGAGCCAGCAATACCAAATCAAGTTATTAGCTTTAGTGATATTGATACTGTGTCTGAAGCATTGCGATCGCTAATTATTGATTTACAAAAGCTGGGAACCATTACCGCTAAACAAGATAATCAATTTAAGCCCAATGATTTAATTCAACGCCGCGAATATGTGCGGTGGTTATTGAATACTAATAATCGGCTGTATGCCAATCGTCCGACTCGTCAGATTAGGTTAGCAGATGCCAATAGTACGCCCACTTTTGTGGATATTCCGCCTAGTGATCCAGATTTTGCCGTAATTCAGGCTATGGTCAATGCTGGTTTAATCCCCACCGATCCTAGTCAAGTTGCCACCAGCAAAAGGTTTCGACCCAATGAACCTATAAACCGTGAAACCCTACTCCAGTGGAAAATTCCTTTAGATCTGCGCTCTGCCATACCTAGTGCCAATATAGAGGCGGTAAAACAAGCTTGGGGATTTCAAGATAGCGATCGTATTTCTCCAACTATGCTTAAATTTGTATTGGCAGATTTCAAATTAGGAGATTTGTCTAATATTCGCCGCAGTTTTGGCTATACAACCCTATTCCAACCGAAAAAATATGTAACCCGAGCTGAAGCCGCCGCCGTTCTTTGGTATTTTGGTACACCTGAAGATGGATTATCTGCCCAAAATGCCCTAGAGCAAATTTCCGTTCCATCTCCAAATGTATCAGAGCCTAATCCTGTTCCTAAACAACCCGATCCTACGAATAAGCTACCTGAATCAACCCCTCCTAAATCAACTATTAATTAACTAACTGATGTTACGCAGAAGCCTATTAGCCTCCATCCCTAGCCCTTTCCCAACTTTGGAGAAGGGGAGTAATCCAAGTTTTTTCTTTTTCCCTCTCCCGTTCTGGGAGATGGCTAGGGTGAGGGTCTTAGACTCTTCCGACTAAAGCACCTACTAATTAAATAGATTAAATGCTTATTTTTGATCAAGTTTGGCTGGGTTTTTCTTTACTTTCTCTAATTATTTGGATGGTGTTAATTTGGGGCTGGGGAAATTTTTGGCGATGCGATCAAAAGCTAGAAATGGGCGAAAATTCTGAACTCGATTCTTATCCTGCGGTTTGTATAGTCATTCCTGCCCGCAATGAAGCTGATTTACTACCAATTACTTTGCGATCGCTTAAAAATCAAACCTATAAAGGCACTATCCACATTATTTTAGTAGACGATCAAAGCACTGATGGCACTGCTGATATTGCCAAAACTGAAGATGTAACTATTATTTCTTCCCAACCTCTACCCACTGGCTGGACAGGTAAGCTATGGGCAATGGAGCAGGGGACACTCTTAGCTCAAAATGCTCAAACTCTAAATCCAGACTACATTCTCCTCACCGATGCTGATATTTGCCACGATCGCCATAACCTCGAAAATTTAGTTGCGAAGGCTCAAGCCGATAACCTAGATTTAACTTCGATCATGGTACGTCTGCGCTGTGAGAGTGTGTGGGAGCAATGGCTAATTCCTGCTTTTGTCTTCTTTTTTCAGAAACTCTATCCCTTTGCTTGGGTGAATAATCCCCAAAAGTCTATGGCGGCAGCAGCAGGGGGCTGTATTTTAATCAAATCGGAGGCTCTAAGCAGAATTGGCGGCATTAAGTCGATCAGACAGGCATTAATTGATGATTGCGCTTTGGCACAGGCGGTAAAATTTGGTTGGGTTTAAGCAATTTAACTACTAGTCTCCGTCCTTATCCTAACCTTGACACAATCTGGGATATGGTCGCTCGCACTGCCTATACCCAACTCAACTACTCACCACTTTTGCTATTGGGAACTTTAGTGGGCATGGGGATTATTTATATTTTGCCAGTTATCGGTTTAATTTTTAGCTTGGTATTAGGTAAGTTTTTAATTGCGATCGCTTCATGCTTAGCCTTAACCTTAATGACAGTTTCCTACTATCCCACCATCAAGTTTTATCAATGTCCGTGGGTGTTGAGTTTTTGTTTACCTGCGATCGCATTTCTATATACACTCATGACTCTAGACTCAGCCCTAAGACATTGGCAAGGAAAAGGTGGCGCATGGAAAGGTCGCGTTTATCCGTAAAAGTTCAAATCATCTGAATAAAGTATCCTAAGCTACATTTGATCGAGTTAAAAGAGAACACACTTTTTTCAAAGTCCCCATCTCTACGCCTATGAAACCTCTAATAATTGTCTGTGGCTTAAACCGAGTTGGTTATAAAATTTTGAGCTTACTCCGCCAGCAAGACGCTTTAGTTGTGGGGATTAGCGATCGCCCTATTTACAAGGATCAAGTTAACTCCGATCAAGATATTAAAATTATTATTGGTGATCTAAGTTCAGCTTCAACTCTTTTAGAAGCAGGAATTTTATCGGCTCAAACCTTGGTATTAGCCAACTCTGATGAAGCCAAAAATTTAGCAATTTTAATGCAGGCAAGGGTATTAAATCCCCAAATTCACATCGTTAATCGTTTATTTAATAGTAATTTAGGCGATCGCCTTGACCGAACTTTAACCGATCATGTCAGCATGAGTGTATCTGCCTTAGCAGCACCAGTATTTGCCTTTACAGCTCTTGGACATGAGGCGATCGGGCAGTTACGGCTATTTAATCAAACATGGTCTATTCTTGACATCCTCGCCGAGCTAAAGCAATGGTGATTCCTAAGATTCACAACTTAGGTTTCTGTTTCTTCCTATTACTAGGGTTTCGCAACTGCCTCCACTCTCAAGGAGTTTTTCGGTCTTATGCTCGCTCCACAGACTTTAGGCTCATGCCTTTTGTGCTAAATTAGAATACAAAGCCGTCCTAGAAGGGCGAAGTTTTAAACCCAATTTTTCGATAAACAGGTATGGCGGATATAGGGATCATGACAGCGCAAGTCCGAACAGAGCGAGCTGTCGGGCAAATTCATGTATATGATGGCATGGGCAAGGGCAAATCCCAAGCGGCATTAGGGGTAGTACTGCGATCGCTAGGATTGGGTATGGCTGCCACCAATCCCTCAGAAACTCGAATCTTACTCCTCAGGTTTCTTAAAGGACACGGGCGAGAATACGCAGAGGATGCCGCAATCGCTGCTCTAAAGCTAGGCTTTCCCCATCTTATTGATCAAGTTCGTACTGGTCGTCCCGAATACTTTAATGCCGATCAAATTACCAAACTAGATCGCTATGAAGCTGAAAGAGGCTGGGATGTAGCCAGAGGAGCGATCGCATCAGGATTATACTCAGTAATTGTCCTAGACGAACTCAATCCCGTTTTAGACTTAGGGCTGCTCCCACTAGAACGGGTAATCAAAGACTTAAAACGCAAACCTGAACACCTTGAGATTATTGCCACAGGTAGAGCCGCCCCCAAAGAGCTTATAGAAATTGCCGATCTGCACTCAGAAATGCGCCCCCATGCTCCTAACGCCAATTTTGATGAATATGGAATCAAAGGTATTGAGATTTATACTGGAGCAGGCAAAGGTAAAAGTACTTCTGCTTTAGGTCGTTCATTACAAGCGATCGGCAAAGGGATTAGTCGAGATCAATCTCACCGAGTTTTAATTATGCAATGGCTTAAAGGTGGGACTGGATATACTGAAGATGCGGCGATCGCTGCCCTTAATCGTAGTTATCCCAGCGTAGTTGACCATCAAAGATGCGGTCGAGATGCGATCGTATGGCGAGGGCAGCAGCAAGAATTAGATTTCATTGAAGCCCAACGAGGGTGGGAAATTGCCGCCTCCGCGATCGCCTCAGGTCTATACAAAACAATAATCCTAGACGAACTTAACCCCACCGTAGATCTAGAGCTACTGCCCGTAGAACCAATCTTCCAAGCACTACTACGCAAGCCCCGTGACACCGAAATCATTATTACAGGGCGCTGCTACAAACAACCCGCCTATTTTGATCTAGCAAGCATTCATTCCGAGATGGTATGCCATAAACACTACTCAGATCGAGGCGTTGACCTTAAACCAGGTGTGGATTTTTAAGAGTTCGCAAAAAATGATCGTAAATCGATTGACAAATACTTTTGATCCACATATAGTTAAGAACTTATGCCTTGATGAGGCGAGATGTACACTCTCACTAAAACTACAGTCATTAGTGCATGAATAAGCCAACACACATAACTCCTGCTTTTGCTTTACCAGATTTAGTAGAAATTCAGCGGGAAAGTTTCCGATGGTTCTTAGAAGAAGGTTTAATCGAAGAGCTAGACAGCTTCTCCCCCATAACCGACTATACAGGAAAAATGGAGCTGCACTTCGTCGGGAAAGAATTTAAACTCAGAAGTCCCAAATACAGCGTTGATGAAGCCAAGCGTCGTGATGCCACCTATGCAGTCCAGATGTATGTTCCCACCAGACTTGTCAATAAGGAAACTGGCGAAATAAAGGAACAAGAAGTATTTATTGGCGACCTACCTCTGATGACAGATCGAGGCACATTTATCATTAATGGTGCTGAGCGCGTAATCGTCAATCAAATTGTTCGGAGTCCAGGTGTCTATTTTAAGCTAGACATAGATAAAAACAGTCGCCGTACTTATAATGCCAGCCTGATCCCTAACAGAGGAGCATGGCTTAAGTTTGAGACTGATAAAAATGATCTAGTTTGGGTCAGAATTGATAAAACTAGAAAACTTTCAGCCCAAGTATTACTAAAGGCATTAGGCTTAACTGATGCTGAGATTTTTGACTCCCTTCGTCATCCTGAATACTTCCAAAAAACTATTGATAAAGAAGGGCAATTTGGAGAAGAAGAAGCGTTGATGGAGCTATATCGTAAGCTTCGTCCAGGCGAACCCCCTACTGTGACTGGCGGTCATCAACTACTAGAATCTCGATTCTTTGACCCTAAGCGCTACGACCTCGGGAAAGTAGGGCGATACAAACTAAATAAAAAACTTCACCTAAATATTCCTGACGAAAAGCGAGTCTTAACTTCTGAAGACATTCTTGCCTCGATTAACTATTTAATTAATTTAGAATTCGATGTTGGGCAAATTGATGACATCGATCACCTCGGTAATCGTCGTGTACGTTCCGTAGGTGAACTGCTACAAAATCAAGTCCGTGTGGGGCTAAATCGATTAGAACGAATTATTCGGGAACGGATGACCGTCTCTGATTCTGATTCTCTAACGCCTGCATCACTAGTTAATCCCAAGCCTTTGGTTGCCGCGATTAAAGAATTTTTTGGCTCCAGTCAACTATCTCAGTTTATGGATCAAACAAATCCTTTGGCTGAACTTACCCACAAACGGCGGATCAGTGCCCTTGGACCAGGGGGATTAACCCGTGAACGAGCAGGATTTGCAGTTCGAGATATTCATCCTAGTCACTATGGTCGCATTTGCCCCATTGAGACTCCAGAAGGTCCAAATGCAGGTTTAATTGGTTCTTTGGCAACCCATGCGCGAGTTAACCAGTATGGCTTTATTGAAACTCCTTACTACCCTGTGGAAGCGGGAAGAGTACGGAGAGATCTACCTCCTGTCTATATGACTGCCGATGAAGAAGATGAACTTCGCGTAGCCCCTGGGGATATTCCCACCGATGAAGCAGGTAAAATCACTAGTGATCTAGTTCCTGTGCGCTATCGTCAAGAATTTGGTACTGCCTCTCCCCTAGAAGTAGACTATGTTGCTGTATCACCTGTACAGATTATTTCAGTGGCTACATCTTTAATCCCATTTTTAGAACATGATGATGCCAACCGTGCACTCATGGGTTCTAACATGCAGCGTCAAGCTGTGCCTTTACTGAGACCAGAACGACCATTGGTCGGGACAGGACTAGAGCCTCAAGCAGCAAGAGACTCGGGCATGGTTGTAGTATCTCGAACTGATGGCTATATTAGTTATGTTTCCGCCGATGAAATTCGAGTTCGTTCAGATGCTGGCGGAGAGACTGCTTATTATCTGCACAAATATCAAAGATCTAATCAAGATACTTGCTTAAATCAGCGTCCTATCGTTTTTATTGGCGATCGCGTTGTGACGGGGCAAGTAATGGCAGATGGTTCGGCAACTGAAGGCGGAGAACTAGCCCTTGGTCAAAATATCCTAGTTGCTTACATGCCTTGGGAAGGTTACAACTACGAAGATGCGATCCTAATCAATGAACGACTTGTTTATGATGATGTTTATACATCTATTCACATTGAGAAGTTTGAGATTGAAGCGCGTCAAACCAAGCTAGGCCCAGAGGAAATAACTAGAGAAATCCCTAACGTCGGTGAAGATACCCTACGCCAACTTGATGAGCAAGGGATCATTCGTCCTGGAGCTTGGGTTGAAGCAGGGGATATTCTTGTCGGTAAAGTCACCCCTAAAGGTGAATCAGATCAGCCACCTGAAGAAAAATTACTAAGGGCGATTTTTGGCGAAAAAGCTCGTGATGTTAGAGATAACTCTCTCAGAGTTCCCAACGGCGAAAAGGGCAGAGTAGTGGATGTTCGAGTCTTTACTCGTGAGCAAGGTGACGAATTGCCACCTGGGGCAAACATGGTTGTCAGAATTTATGTAGCTCAAAAGCGTAAAATCCAAGTTGGCGATAAAATGGCTGGTAGACACGGAAATAAAGGAATTGTTTCTAGAATATTACCAAAAGAAGATATGCCATACCTAGAAGATGGCACTCCTTTGGACATTGTGTTGAACCCCCTTGGTGTGCCTTCTCGAATGAACGTAGGACAGGTATTTGAATGCTTATTAGCTTGGGCAGGAGAAAATAGAGATGTCAGGTTTAAGATCACCCCGTTTGATGAAATGCATGGAGAGGAGATGTCAAGAACATCAGTTCATGAACAATTAGCCCTAGCCCAACGTGAAACTGGTGATGAATGGCTTTTCAACCCCGAAAACCCTGGTAAACTCCAAGTTTATGATGGTCGTACTGGTGAGCCTTTCGATCAACCCGTCACAGTAGGCAAAGCTTATATGCTCAAACTAGTTCACCTTGTCGATGATAAGATTCATGCTCGATCCACAGGTCCTTATTCTTTAGTAACTCAACAACCATTGGGTGGTAAGGCGCAGCAAGGTGGTCAAAGATTTGGAGAAATGGAAGTATGGGCTTTAGAAGCCTTTGGTGCAGCCTATACGTTGCAGGAACTATTAACTGTAAAATCAGATGATATGACGGGGCGTAATGAATCATTAAATGCGATTGTTAAGGGAAAAGCAATTCCACGACCTGGTACACCAGAATCTTTCAAAGTACTTGTTAGGGAACTACAGTCTTTATGTCTTGATGTTTCAGTTCACAAATTAGAATCAAGAGAAGATGGAAAGAATAAAGATACTGAAGTGGACTTAATGATCGATGTCAGTACTAGACGCACTCCTGCTCGCCCCACATACGAATCAATTTACAAAGACGATGAAGATTAATAATTTTTTACTTTCTCTTCTTTGCTAATTTATTTTGATCAAAATATCACTATCTAAACTTATTTAATAGAATCATAGGAAGCTTTACTCATGACAAAAGTGGAACAACGCTTTGATTATGTCAAGATCGGTTTGGCTTCTCCCGAAAGAATTAGACATTGGGGAGAACGCACTCTTCCCAATGGTCAAGTTGTAGGAGAAGTTACCAAACCTGAGACTATTAATTATCGTACGCTCAAGCCAGAAATGGACGGCTTGTTTTGTGAACGTATTTTTGGTCCAGCCAAAGATTGGGAGTGTCACTGCGGAAAATATAAGAGAGTCCGTCATCGTGGTATTGTCTGTGAGCGTTGCGGAGTTGAAGTAACCGAATCAAGGGTACGGAGACATCGTATGGGTTTTATTGCATTAGCAGCACCTGTAACTCATGTTTGGTATCTGAAAGGTATCCCTAGTTATATGGCTACGCTTTTGGATATGCCACTTAGGGATGTAGAACAAATTGTTTACTTCAACGCCTATGTAGTTCTAGACGTAGGAAATTCTTCGAATTTAGCTTACAAGCAGCTTTTAAGTGAAGATCAATGGATTCAGCTAGAGGATCAAATTTATGCTGAAGGTTCCCAACTAGATGGAATCGAAGTCGGGATTGGAGCAGAGGCGGTTCAACAACTACTAAATAATATCAAGCTTGAATCAGAGGCAGAGAAACTTCGAGAAGAGATATCTGGCTCCAAAGGGCAGAAGCGTGCCAAACTAATTAAACGACTACGAGTAGTTGATAATTTTGTAGCGACGGGATCTCGTCCTGAATGGATGGTTTTACAGTATATTCCTGTCATTCCACCTGATTTAAGACCAATGGTTCAACTTGATGGCGGGCGTTTTGCTACAAGTGATTTAAACGATCTTTATCGTCGTGTTATTAATAGAAATAATAGACTTGCTCGACTCCAAGAGATTCTAGCGCCAGAAATTATTGTCCGTAATGAAAAACGGATGCTTCAAGAAGCTGTAGATGCCTTGATTGATAACGGTAGACGTGGACGCACTGTCGTAGGAGCTAATAATCGTCCTCTTAAATCCTTATCTGATATTATCGAAGGCAAACAAGGTCGCTTCCGTCAAAACCTTCTAGGAAAGAGAGTTGACTACTCTGGCCGTTCTGTAATTGTTGTTGGTCCAAGTTTAAAAATTCATCAATGTGGCTTGCCCAAAGAAATGGCAATTGAATTATTTCAGCCATTTGTTATTCATCGCTTAATTCGGTTGAACTTGGTTAATAATATCAAGGCTGCAAAGAAATTAATTCAGCGTAACGATCCTGCTATATGGGATGTCTTAGAAGATGTAATTCGGGATCATCCTGTTATGCTGAACAGAGCCCCAACCTTACATCGTTTGGGTATCCAAGCTTTTGAACCAATTTTAGTCGAAGGTCGCGCCATTCAACTCCATCCTCTTGTTTGCCCCGCATTCAATGCTGATTTTGACGGAGATCAGATGGCTGTGCATGTTCCTTTATCTATTGAAGCTCAAGCAGAAGCAAGATTATTGATGCTTGCTTCCAACAATATTCTTTCTCCTGCAACGGGTCGACCCATAGTTGCACCAAGCCAAGATATGGTTTTAGGGTGTTATTACTTAACTGCTAGTAACCCTGATCCTCAGATTGGGGAAGGTCGCTATTTTGCTAATTTTGATGAGGTCGTTATGTCCTATGAACATAAGCAAGTTACTCTACATTCTAAAATCTGGGTGAGGTTTGAAGGTGTTCTAGAGGGAGAAGGCGCTGAAGATTTACCTTTGTCTGAAGTAAGTGATGAAAGTGGATTTAAAGTAAAAAGCTACCCATTTCGACGGACTCGAGAGGATCAAGAAGGTAATATTATTTCTCAGTACATTCTTACCACTCCTGGCAGAATTATTTTTAATCAATCAATTTACGCCTCTTTATCGGCTTGAGGGCTGGCATAATATTGCCTTCATATTAATAGTGCATACACACGTAGAACCTACAAATAAAGATTATAGCCATGACAGATTCATATACATCTGACCAAAACTCACCAAGGATTTTTATCAATCGGACGGTAGATAAAGGTCAACTCAAAAAACTAATTGCTAGAGCTTTTACGAATCAAGGTACTTTTGCTGCCGCGAGTATGGCTGATGAATTAAAGGCATTAGGATTTCGCTATGCTACTCAAGCAGGAGTATCTATTAGTGTAGATGACTTACAAATTCCTCCTAAGAAGAAAGAATTACTTAGGGAAGCTGAAGCTGAAATTGAATCCACAGAAAATCGATATACAAGGGGAGAAATCACTGAAGTTGAGAGATTTCAAAAAGTAATCGATACATGGAATCAAACCAATGAGTCTTTAAAGGATGAAGTAGTTAAGAATTTTAGAAGCAATAATCCTCTAAATTCAGTTTACATGATGGCATTTTCTGGTGCTAGAGGAAATATATCCCAAGTAAGACAATTAGTGGGGATGAGAGGATTGATGGCAAATCCCCAAGGTGAAATTATTGACTTGCCAATTAAGACTAATTTTCGTGAGGGGCTAACTGTAACTGAATATATTATCTCATCCTATGGGGCTCGTAAAGGATTAGTAGATACTGCTTTACGCACAGCTGACTCTGGGTATTTAACTCGACGTCTAGTTGATGTATCCCAAGATGTGATTATCCGAGAAATTGACTGTGGAACCACACGAGGTATTACTGTTGGAGCCATGAAGGATGGCGATCGCATTTTAATCAAATTAGAAGATCGCTTATTTGGTCGTGTAGCCGCAGAAGACATTCTTAGTCCCGAAACGGGCGAAGTAATTGTTCCTCGGAATGGGGCGATTTCTGATGAACTATCTAAACAAGTTGTATCTGCGGGCGTAGAGAAAGTCTTAATTAGATCGGCTTTAACCTGTGCTTCAACTAGATCCGTCTGTCAAGCTTGTTATGGCTGGAGTCTAGCCCATGCTAAGTTTGTTGATATTGGTGAGGCTGTTGGTATTATCGCAGCTCAATCAATTGGAGAACCCGGAACTCAACTAACTATGAGAACATTTCACACGGGTGGAGTATTTACAGGTGAAGTAGCACAACAGTATCGAGCTGGGTTTGATGGCACAGTTAAATTTTCTAAAAAGCTCCGGGTTAGAGCCATGCGAACTCGGCATGGAGAAGATGCATTTGTCGTAGAATCTGATGGGGATGTTATCCTTGAAGGTGGTGGCAAGAAAGAGGTTCTATCAGTTTCTCAAGGTTCAACTTTGTTGGTAAGAGACGGAGAGAAAATAAAACAAAGTAGAATGATTGCGGAACTTCCAACTTCTGGAAGAGGTGCGCGTAAAACTACCGAGAAAGCTACAAAAGATGTGGTTTCTGATCTGTCAGGTGAAGTTTTATTCCCAGATCTAGTTCCCGAGCAAAAGAAGGATCGTCAAGGTAATTTTAGTTATATCGCTCCTAGGGGTGGATTAATCTGGATTTTAGGTGGAGAAGTATATAACTTACCTCCAAGTGCTGAACCAGTTGTAAAGAATGGCGATCGCATTGATGTAAACGGAGTATTGGCAGAGACTCGTTTAGTCACAGAACACGGCGGGGTAGTACGTCTTAACCAGATTGATAACCGTAATAGTCGCGAAGTTGAAATTATTACGGCATCAGTGGTTTTAGATGAAGCAAAAGTAATACAAGAAACTTTTCAAGGTGGCGAACACTATATTTTAGAAGCCCGTGGTGGTCAAAGATTCTCTCTCAAGGCTACACCTGGAACTAAAGTTACTACCAACCAAGTTATTGCAGAGCTAATTGATGACAGCTATCGTACTAATAGTGGTGGCATCATTAAATACTCTGGAGTCGAAGTTGCCAAAAGGAGCAAAGGCAAACAAGGACATGAAGTAGTTAAAGGTGGGACCTTACTTTGGATTCCCGAGGAATGCCACGAGGTCAACAAAGATATTTCTCTCCTATTAGTTGAGGATGGTCAATATATTGAAATAGGAACAGAAGTTGTAAAAGATATTTTTGCTCAAAGTGCAGGGGTAGTAGAAGTTACTCAAAAGAACGATATTTTGAGAGAGATAGTTATTAAACCTGGAAATCTATACTTAACCGATGATCCTCAAACGGCAATGCGTAAGCACGGAAATCTTGCCAATCCGAGTGATGAAGTTATGCCCGGCTTAATTTCTCAGGAACTACGATACATTGAATATATAGAGACCCCTGAAGGCTCTGCTTTACTTCTAAGACCTGTTGAAGAGTTTACAGTTTCCGATCATCCGACTGTTCCTAGTCAAGAGTCCGTAAATCAAATCGGTCGTTCTATTAAGCTCAGAGCAGTTCAACGCCTTCCCTATAAAGATGGAGAAAGAGTTAAATCTATTGATGGATTGGATCTACTTCACACACAATTAGTCCTTGAAATTGATACTGAATCACCTCAATTGGCAGCTGATATTGAGTTTATTACCGATGAGAATGATCCTAGTACTCTAAAGTTACAACTGGTTATTCTAGAGTCTTTAATTGTTCGTCAGGATATTGCTGCTGATCCAACCCAAGGTCGTACTTCTACAAGAATTTTAGTGTCCGATGGTGAAGCGATCGCACCTGGGGCAGTTGTTGCTCTGACTCAAATCTTATGCAAGCAATCTGGGATAGTTAGAGGTATTCGTGAAGGCAATGAACTAGTCCGCCGTATTCTTCTGGTAACAGATGAAGACCTTTTAAATATCAAGTGTAATCCTTCTAAAATTCAAGTTGGCGATTATCTAAAATCTGGAGATGTGCTTGGATCTGGAATAATCTTACCTGAATCTGGACAAGTTCTTGAAATTGGTGATGATTTTCTCGTCCTCCGTAAAGGTCGTCCTTATCTGGTATCACAAGGAGCAGTTTTGCAAATTGGTAATGGTGATCTAGTTCAAAGAGGAGACAGCCTCGCTCTTCTGGTTTTTGAGCGTGCTAAAACTGGGGATATTATTCAAGGTTTACCTCGCATTGAAGAGCTTTTAGAAGGGCGTAAACCTAAAGAAATGTGTATTCTAGGGCAACGAGGCGGAAAAATTCAGGTTGTCTATGATGCAGATGAAAACGCTGAGGTCAAAGTCTTTGAAGAGGCTGGAATTGTGACTGACTATCCTATTGGTCCTGGGCAAAGTTTAATAGTATCGGATGGTCAAATTATCCATGCGGCTGAACCTATTACTGACGGACCTGCAAATCCCCACGATATTCTAGACATATACTTTAAGTTTTATTTGGAAACCAATCCTATTAAGGATGCGGCTCTAAAAAGCTTACAAAAAGTTCAAGAATTTTTAGTCAATCAAGTCCAGTCTGTGTATCAATCTCAAGGTGTAGATATCTCTGATAAACATATTGAAGTAGTTGTTAAACAAATGACTTCAAAAGTTCGTATTGATGATGGTGGTGATACGACTCGTCTACCAGGTGAGTTGGTTGATCTCCATCAAGTTGAGCAAATTAATGAAGCCATGGCAATTACAGGCGGAATGCCTGCGGAATATACTCCAGTTTTAATGGGTATTACTAAAGCTAGTTTAAATACCGATAGTTTTATCTCAGCAGCTAGCTTCCAAGAGACAACTCGTGTCTTGACTGAAGCAGCAATTGAGGGCAAATCTGACTGGCTACGAGGGCTTAAAGAAAATGTAATTATTGGGCGCTTAATTCCTGCTGGCACTGGTTTTAACGCCTATGAAAATCCAACAGTAGAATTAGATTCAGAACTAACTGACGAGATAGTTTATGACTCTCCAATTACCTTTGATGATAAATCAGACGATATGATCATTGATGATCGGATTGCAAGAACCTATCAACCTATGAATTTCACTCCTGACATAGATGATGAACTTGTGGATGATGGAGTTGAATATGAAGATGATGACTTAGATGATGATCTAGTTGAATAGCTATGTTGATAGTGGAGACATATTTTAAAAATAATCTCTATTATCAACTTAATCATAATTACTCTTGGATTCAAGAAATTTTTACAAAATCCAACTATACTATATGCTATAGTTATCTTCTGAAAATAAATGGGGTCGATGCCCGAGTGGTTAATGGGGGCGGACTGTAAATCCGCTGGCTACGCCTACGTTGGTTCAAATCCATCTCGGCCCATCAAATTTAATTTTTACTTGAATCCTTCAAAAGATTCTTAAATTTTTTAAAAATGTAATCTCACTAATCCTGGTGGCATTACAAAGTAGAATATATTTCTCTTCAAGCTAAGATTTAATGACTTTGATGTTAGATGTCCGAAACCTATCTTAACCATCCTACTTTTGGACTGCTATCCCGTGTTTGCCTTGTAGATGAGCAAAGAAGCTTGTTTACTACCCTCTACGCGCAGCGATTATTTTTCCTAATTATTCAAAGCTCTAACGGATTACAATTTGATCCAGTAACTCGTTCAGATGCAAAAATGCTGGTGGAAACCCGCATGAGATCAATCAAAAGGCAAGGATATACGGATGAATATGACGTTTTACAAAAAATATATAAGCGTACGTTTTCTCAAGTATAGTCCTTGTTTTTTACTTTAAATGAATTAAAGGTTACCAAACTCAGGATGCTTATAAAAATGACTTTGGGCTTATTTGGGAATTTAATTTGCGAAAACTCATATTACTATATTTGGACAGTTGCTACCTTCAGTTAAATATGGGTTCAAAATATTCTTAATGACTCTTGATAAGTAGGTGAGCATAAGTAAACTGATAATAAAAAAGAGTAACAAGGTGAGGTTCTACATTTTAGTTTTTAGTATTTTGAGTAACCAAAGGTATTAACTTTTCTTTGAATTACCTACTTAATATCAATTCCCCGAATAATACCTACGGATTAGGATAAACCAAAACGTTGCTTTGACCTGCCCTCCCTATTCGCAAATGCGTAGTTCTTTAACTTTACAGTTATACGTTGACAGACAAGCTCGAGCTCTCACAGATAACCTTTATCCACCAACCCATCCTTAGGTATACATTTGACCCGTCGTATAAAAGAAGTTTGCTGGGCTAGTCCCCAGCGATTTTTATTATGGAAAATCAAAAGATATTTAGAAGTCGAAGCAGCTCACGTCGTTTGAGTGTCAAGAAAATGAAAGGGTATACTGCGACAATTTATCCTATACAAATAGACATTGATTTTACTCTATATGTAATATATACAATATTGATTAATGTCTATACGCTTTTGGCAATACAATTGTGTAAGAGATTACAGAAAGGAAATCAGTATAAGTAAAGTAAAGATAAATAGGTTCGCCAAGCGAGCTTTTTTGACAGGGGTTTTAAGGAGCTTCCGATAAAAACTATTAACTTAACTTTGGTACTTCTACTTATAATCCTGCATATTTTATTATCAGGTTCTTAGTCTGTAGCTTTCGATACCTTAACCTAGGCTTAAAGCTAGGGACTTAATATTTTTATTGAGCTAATGATGTAAAAATTCTAAATAATATGACCTATTCTTTTGATACAGAAACTTACTTTCAAACTGACTGGCGGGGATTTTTAGAGAATGTTTATAGAGGTAGAAGTTTATACTCTTATTCTAGTGGTCACGAAATCCCAATGTATGACCATGAAATCTCGATTGTAAGCCGAGGTGTAGTTCAATTAAGCACAATCCACCCTAGTGGCACAGAAGTAATTTTAGGGGTTGTCGGAGTTTCAATTCCATTTGGGTTATCTCTAACAACACTAACTCCTTATCAAGCGATCGCTCTATCTGATGTTGAATTAATGCGATTGAGTATCACTGAAGTTGAAAATTCTCCTATGCTTGCCCGTGGGATATTTCGTCACCTTACGCGCCGATTACAGCAAACTGAAGCAATGCTTTCGGTAGTTAATCATAGAAGAGTTGAGGATCGGTTGTGTCAGTTACTCATGCTTCTAAAAAATGAAATCGGGCAAGATACACCTAGTGGCAGCCGTTTGCCCGTAAGGTTAACCCATCAACACCTTGCCAATGCTATTAGTAGCACTCGAGTTACGGTTACGAGAGCTTTAGGAGAACTGCAAGCTGATGGATGGCTAAGTATAGATAAGAATCGATATATTGTAATCCATCAAAATTGATTTTTAGCAGATTGTAACTTTGACACTCCCGCCGATAAATCGGGGGATTCTCAGTTCATAGACATGCCTTAAAATTATCTATCTCTTACGAGCAGTACTTAAACTTTTTAACCGTTCGATTGAACCAATTAGCAAGTC
>CASBQR010000140.1 GCA_949127865.1 Synechococcales cyanobacterium PMM_0082 | reverse complement strand
TTGAAGTGTTGAAACAATATATACAAGATCAAGATAGTCCTAAAAATCAAAGTATCTACCGAGACTAACCCCAACCTGCAAGCGAGGACGGGGAATGCGTCACGGAATACCGTTCAAGTTTAATATTTATTTTACTGGATAGGCTACTGGTTGGATATTGAATACTCTGAATTTAAGAAAATACTAAGTAAGTAGGTATAAGGAAACTAGAGGTAGTTAGGTCTGCAGGGCGAGTTTTCTGTTATGTTTTAAGAAATCTTCGGATAAAAGTGATTAACTTTACTTTGGCACTTCTAATTAGGTAAGGTAATTGGAGGTTCTTTGCTGAGGAAAAATAAAATAATACCAAGGGTGCAAATTGATGATGCGTTCTCATTTTTTTCATAATTTCTATGTTCAGAACTCATTTATTTTTAGCAAGAATATATAGACATGAATCCATCAATTAGACATATTAGAATAGCCTGTTATGCATTGATCGCCAAGGATTCAGGAAGCATAGCATCAGCCAACTATTTAATAATTAAAGACTTATTAAATAATGGATATGAAATTGATTTTTATGCCCTAAAAGGATTTCAGAATGTAGATGATTTCCTCTCATATCAAAACTTCCACTATATTCCTATATCTCTAAAAACTATCCAATCGGTATGGGATAACTTAGAAAAATTACCTAAAAACGGTGGCATACTCTACACCCTATGGTCAAAGATTAGTACAGCCATTTACTTCAATTTATTAAAAAAAATAGCTCAAGAAAATCATAATGGCAACCCCTACGATATGGTACTTGTATTAGGATTACCTAATTTCTTTGAGCTTAATGGTGTACACAAAATTAGTTGGTTACAAGGCACTTTAGATACAGAGATTGCGATCATTGACAAATTAAAAGACCAAATAATTTCCCTCTCAGGGCTAACAGAATACATAAAGTTAAAATTGTTTTACATGCTCAGAAGCTTTACTTATACAAAAGTAGCGAACAGCAGTGACCTTTTTATAGGTGGTAGCCAGTGGACTAAGGTAAGTTTAGAACTTTCAGGACTAAAAAATGTCCACGCTTTACCGTATCCCATAGATATAGAGTTCTTTAAGCCTCAAGAATTAATGCCCAAGCGCACTGATGATCAGATTAGGTTTCTCTGGCTGGGACGCATAGTACCTCGAAAAAGACTAGACCTTTTATTGGACGCGATCGCTCTACTAATTTCCGAGAATCAAAATGTACATTTAACAATTATTGGGAGCTTTGCCTATGCCAACGGATATAGTCAATTGCTTGACAGGTTCAAATATCCAGAACGTATAACTTATGCTCCAGGGATTAATCGTTTGGATGTGCCAAATTTGATGAGTTCCATAGATGTGTTGGTTCAGACCAGTGAGGCTGAAGATTTTGGTTCTTCGGTAGCTGAAGCCTTATGTTGCGGAGTCCCTGTCATAGTTGGTACAACCAATGGAACTAAAGACTATATTGGTTCAAGCTCATGGGTATTTGCAGAATATACAGTTCAATCTTTAAAGAAGACAATGGAGGTTGCGATTGAATCCATAAAAACACATAAAGAAGAAATATCTAGAAACTGTAGACTGGTGGCAGAACAAGAATTTTCTACCCATAAAGTTATCAGTAAGTTTGAAGAGCTATATAGGCAAAATCTTTAATTGTTTAACTCCCACCAATTAGCATAACGTTTTAATTCTTGAGATAGGGCGAGATCGTTGGAAGCTGTTCTAGCTCCTGTTTCTGCTGCCCAACGCTTTAGGTTATTGATTTGGTCTCTGGCGATCGCTGCTAAAGGCACAGTTTCTTTAATCGCTAATAAAATATCTGCAGTTGTAAAATCTCGGCGGCTATTCCCTAGACTATTCAGTTCAGAAAATGAGCAATGCATAGCGTCAATGATTACCTGTTCAATTTCGGCACCACTAAATTCCTGAGATTCTTGCGCCAATAGCCCTAGATTAAATTCACGAAGCCGATTTGGACGCAGTCTCTGTAAATGCACCTTAAATATTTCCTGTCTTTCTGGGTCTGTGGGTAAGTTGAGAAAAAAGATTTCATCAAATCTCCCTTTGCGTAGTAATTCTGCTGGTAAAATTTGGACATTATTAGCCGTGGCGACGATAAATACGGGGGTAGTTTTCTCTTGCATCCACGTAATTAATGAACCAAAAACCCTACGACTAGTGCCAGAATCACCATCACTTCCTTGGGAGATATTTCCAAAAGCCTTATCAATTTCATCTATCCACAATACACAGGGAGCGATCGCTTCTACTAATTGGATCATCTGCCTGACCCTGCTTTCGCTTTCGCCCACGATTCCACTAAATATCCGTCCTGTATCTAATCTTAGTAATGGTAATCTCCATTCATGGGCGATCGTCTTAGCAGAAAGGGACTTCCCTGTACCTTGAATCCCGACAAGAAGAATCCCTTTAGGGTTCGGAATACCATAGCGTCTAGCTTCTTCTGTGAATGCATTTTGGCGAATTTTTACCCATGCTTTGAGGTTTTCTAACCCGCCCACACTTTTAAGAGAGTCTTGAGTTGCAAAAAATTCTAAAATTCCTGTTTGCTTAATCGCTCTTTGTTTTTCCCATAATATGGCTTCAATATCAGAATCATCAATTTGTTGTTTTAAGGCTAGGGCTTTAGCCAAGACCCTATGAATTCGCATCCGACTCAAACCTTGACAAGCTTTAACTAACTGCTCCCAACCCAATCCTGCTAGTTTGATAGCTTCAGGGGCAATAGTGCTACGAATTAGATCGGAAATTTCCAAAATATTGGGTAAAGGGAAATCAATAACTGTAATTTCTTCGGTGAGTTCATCAGGAATTTCTAAGGTATGACTGGTAATTATTAGGGTTCTACGGGTACGTGTTAATTCCCTTGCCAAGTTTTTTAGTTGTCTGATTATGGGAATATGACTAGGATGATAGGGAGTTTTTAGAAATGGATATAATCCTTTCATTACAAATAGAGTGCCATCTTTTTCCAAAGGATTACTGATGCGGAGAAGTGCAGACATAATTGAGCCTTTGTCTGCATTGTTATCATTCCAACCTCTGACAATATCCCAGAGAAAGATTTGCCGTTGGGATTGAGCTGCAATCGTAGTTAGAGCTGATTCAATAGGTTCTTCTTCGATCGCCACAATGTAAAGTAGTGGATAATAATGCGATCGCAGCATCAAATCAACTTGGCTGATAAAACTGGAGTTATGGTTTAGAGAATCCATATTTAATTAGCTCGGTAATATCTTTAATATAGAGCTACTGAGGATAATTTAAGAATTACCAACTATGACATCTCCCAAGAAATTGAAAACAGATTTTAAGCTAACCTTTGCGCCCTTAGAGATCTTAACTGCCTATGCTGCTGCGGATGATGCTCAAAATGGGGCGGTGGTTTTAATGAGTGGTATGGTACGAAACCAAACAGGAGGGAGGGCTGTGGACTATCTCGATTATCAAGGATACGATGAAATGGCACTAAGGATATTTACCGAAATTGCCTATGCTTGTCAAGCTAAATGTGCCGAAATTACCCACGTAGTAATTCATCATCGGTTTGGTAAACTTAGGGTTGGCGAAATTAGTGTGTTAATTGCGGTGGGATCGCCCCATCGAGAGGCGGCTTTTACTGCTTGTAGTGATGCGATCGCTCTGATTAAACAAAATGCCCCAATTTGGAAAAAAGAATATTGGTTAGATGGGCAAAGTAGCTGGGTGAATCTGTAATCATCTGAAAAAAGTAAACTTAACCCAAACTCATGTTAATTAGGATTTAGCCAGCATTATTTTTTCTATAAACGCTGTAAATAGACCATCGGGCAGAAGTTTCCGCAAAAATAGTAAAGCCTCTGCCCCGCCAACGGGATAGCGCAACCGCCGAGAATTATCGGTACTGGCTTTATATATGGTTTCTGCCACTAGAGACGCAGGATACCCAGTTTTTCCTAATTTATTCATATTGGGGAGAACTGTATTTGCAATTTGATCGTAGGCAGTTAATTCTGGTTTGGTAATGAGATCGAGAGAGCGATCGTAAAAATCCGTTTTTATGGGTCCAGGTTCGATAATCTTGACTCGAATATTTAGAGGCTTGAGTTCATGCTGTAAGGACTCAGAAAATCCTTCTACCGCCCATTTGGTGCTGTGGTACAAGCTTAATAAGGGAAACGCAACCCTACCGCCAACTGAGGCAACATTAACAATTACTCCGCTTTTTTGCTGACGAAAATGGGGAAGAATGCACCTTGTCACATCCATTAATCCTAATACATTTGTGGCAAACTGCCTTTGTACCTGCTCAGAACTTGAGGCTTCAAATGCTCCTGCTAATCCATAGCCTGCATTATTTACCAATACATCTATTTTCTTAAACTTGGCGATCGCTTGCTCAATGGCAGCGGTAATTGAATCAATATCTGTCACATCTAGCCTTAGGCATAGCACCCGCTCTAGGTTTAATATATCTGTAGCATTTTGGGGCGATCGCATAGTTGCGACTACATTCCAGCCCCGTTTTTGAAACCGTAATGCTGTTTCTTTCCCAATTCCACTGGAAGTACCTGTTATTAATACTGTTTTAGTCATATATTTTAGAAGCAAATTAGTTCTTAGGAATGAAAAATAAATAAGGTAGGTAAATCTATGATCTTGTTGTCGATCAAAGATAAATTCATAATTTTTAAAAATCCTAAATCATTTTATGCTAATGTACTAATCCTTGGCAGCATAGCTCAGTTGGTTAGAGCGACGGACTCATAACCCGTAGGTCGAGGGTTCAATTCCCCCTGCTGCTATTAGCTTAGAGTAAGGCTTTCAAGCTTTGGTAAGGGTTTCAGGAAACTGTAACTCTTTTTAATCATACCGATACTGCCGTTACAGGGGCAAAAAAACGCTAGAATAGGCTCATATTTAGTCCTACTTTTAGTCCTGTGTCTGAAAAGCAAATTGCCTCTGCTAACACCCGTCTTAAATCCGCTAAGACAGGTATAACTATTGAACCTAAGGGCGATCGCCTAACTTTAAGGGCAACTTTGCCCCCTAAACCCAATTCAGATAAAGACAAGCCATATCAACAACGTATTTATCTGGGTTGGTATGCCAATCCTGCTGGGATTAAACGCGCTGAAGCTGAAGCGCATCTGATTAGTGAAAATTTGACAAAAGATAAGTTTACTTGGGCAGACTATCAAGAAATTGAGGTTCAACAATCACAAACTCTCTCTATGCCAATTGTTTCTGAATTGGTGGAAAAGTTTAAATTAGATAAGTTGGCTCAAGGTATTACCGCGCGCACTTGGAAAGATGATTACGAAGCCGTATTTAAGGGGTTACCTCAAGATTTAGCAATAAGCTCTGAGGTCATGGTTGAGCTAGTGAGAAATACTAAGCCCAATACTCGAACCCGCCGACGTTATTGCCTGGCTTTTACGGCTCTGGCTAAGTTTAGCAATCTTGAAATTGATATTTCTCAATACATAGGTAACTATTCCCCAACTAAGGTACAGCCCCGCAATATTCCTAGCGATGAATTAATTCAGCAATGGTATGAAAAAATACCTAATTCTAGTTGGCAATGGGCGTATGGCATTATCGCTACCTATGGGTTGCGCCCATCTGAATTGGCGTACTTGAGTTTTGAAGACTTGCCTATTCTCAATATCATGAAAGGTAAAACTGG
>CASBQR010000139.1 GCA_949127865.1 Synechococcales cyanobacterium PMM_0082 | reverse complement strand
AGTTAAGGCGATCGCTAATATTTCGAATGGAATTATAGCAATCACTTAAGCAGATTCCTGTAATTCCCGTAGTTTAGTTAATATTTGCTGACTGTGGATGGAAGGGCTGACCTTGGTAAAGCGTTCTCTCAAAATTCCCTCAGGATCAATAATAAAAGTATGGCGCATCGACAAAAATCCGACCCAAGACCCATAGGCTTTACTCACCGCCCCATCTTCATCGGCTAGGAGTGGAAATTTTAAGCCTTCAGATTCGCAAAATTCCGCATGAGAATCAACAGAATCAGCACTGATCCCAAGAATTTGGGTATTTATTGCCAAAAACTTAGGTAAATCTGCTTGAAATCTTCTCGCTTCTAGAGTGCAACCCGAAGTAAAGTCCTTGGGGTAAAAATATACAACTACCCATTTACCCTTTAAATTTGCTAAGGAGATAGTTTTGCTGCCTGTATTTGTGGGCAAGATAAAGGTAGGAGCAGGCTGATTTAGTTCGGGCAGTTTACCGCCAAGGGCATAGACTGGAGCAGTAAATAAACTTAACCAAACAAGGCTGACTACAATAGCTAGGATCAAAATCTGTTGGAATTTTTGCTTAAAATGACTGAGGTTCATGGTGATATCTAAAAATTAGGATGATAAAGATAAGTTTAGTTAGATAAATTTTGAATGGCAAATTTTAGAAAGGAATAATCAAGTGCAAACCTTAGTAATTAAAATTGGTACCTCTAGCCTAACTGAGCCTAGCTCTGGAGATATTCACATTAGTGCGATCGCTTCTTTGGTCGAAGTAGTAGTAAAGCTAAGGCAAGTTGGGCATCGAGTGGTACTAGTTTCCTCAGGGGCTGTGGGCATTGGTTGTGCCAGATTAGGCATTAAAGAAAAACCTAGTAAGATTTCCCTCAAACAGGCGATCGCTGCCGTAGGACAGGGGCGGTTAATGGGTATCTATGATGATTTTTTCGGACTATTTAATCAACCCGTAGCGCAGGTTTTACTGACCCGTGCCAACTTAATTCAACGCCAGCACTATATAAATGTCTATTCTACTTTTCAAGAGCTACTAGAACTAGGAGTCGTGCCGATTGTAAATGAGAATGATACGGTCGCTGTTGAAGAATTAAAGTTTGGGGATAATGACACTTTGTCTGCTCTAGTTGCCAGCATTATTGAAGCCGATTGGTTATTTTTGCTCACCGATGTTGATCGCTTATATTCAGCCAATCCTCGCCTCGATCCAGATGCTATACCCATTTTGACCGTTAATCATCAAGATCTGTGGAACCTTGATATAGATACAAACTCAGGCGGTACTAATGCTCAAAATCAATGGGGGACTGGGGGGATGGCAACAAAACTATCGGCGGCTAAAATTGCAGCGATCGCAGGGGTAAAAACGGTAATTTGTAAAGGGAGCGAACCGAATAGTATTCCTAAAATATTAGCGGGAGAGAATTTAGGTACGCAATTTGAACCCCAACCCCGCACTGTCAATGCTCGTAAACGTTGGATTGCTTACGCCATGATTCCTGTCGGAAAATTATTGTTAGATGAAGGGGCGGTGAATGCAGTTTTAACAAAGGGGCGATCGCTCCTCCCCGCAGGAATTATTGATGTTTTCGGCAGTTTTGAAGCCCAACAGGCAGTAAGTTTATGCGATCGCACAGGTAAAGAACTTGCTCGAGGGTTAACAAACTATAGTAGTGCGGAAATTCAACAAATCCAAGGACAGCAGTCAGAGCATATTTCACAAATCTTGGGATTTGAAGGCTCAGATACGATTGTGCATCGCGATAACCTAGTCCTAATGGATGGATATTAAAATCTGTGCGGGTTTCCCTCAAGAAGTCAATTTTTGCGTGGCTAATAAGGCAGTAGACTTAGAGGCAGCGCATTTTTAACTAATTTTTTCCTAACTAGAAGGGGGAATTCTCAATGATCCGCATATTTACATATTTTTTACTTAGTTTGCTTTTAGTGGGTGTAAGTATTTTTGCTATCCAAAATTCGCAAATCGTAACTTTAAGACTGTTCAATCAAGAGTCGATCAATTTACCTTTGGGGGTAGTGTTAGTATTCAGCGCAGGACTGGGAACTCTAGTAATAACGGTTTTACAGGTTAGTAATCGTCGGGCTTATAGTCAAGTTACTAATTCTTCAAATTCACAAAATCCATCAAGCTATCAAACCTCAAAAACTGAGACTTCAAGACCTAGGCAAACAGCTAAAAAAGAAGTTGCTGATTTCGATGATGACATTGATGCAGATTGGGGTTAATTTCCATAACTAGTAGATAACAAAATGTTAATATTACTTAACATATCCATCAAAACTCAATATTTACATAGAAAATAATGATTATGATTAACGACACCGCAACTATTCGTAACTATCAAAAACTCACTGATTCTTTGGTGGATATGTGGGACAGGGGTTATCGCACCGATGAGCTTCGTTTATTTTTAGATGGTTATTTGGCAGCACTACGAACTATGAATGCTTTGGAACCCCATTTAATTCATCGTTTAGAAGAGGAAGCTACAAGATTTTTGTATGACGCTTCTAACTTTAGCTCACCCTATCAAGTTGAATACGAATTAGAATTTGAGCGTTAATTTTCAGAAACGATTTCATTCAAAATCTCAGACAAATCTTAAACATAAGATATATGAACACAATTACGCATACTCAAGCTCAATGGTGTTAGAAACTGATCTAGGTATGTAAATTTAGCTCTTAAGGGCTTACAGGTATGCTCAAGGCTTGTTTGCTCAGGATCAGACCACTGTCCCCGATAAAGAATTACCACTCCACCTTTTTTGAGAAATGGAACTGAATATTGGGCGCAAAGATCGGCATTGCCAACGGCTCTAACTAAGACTAAATCATAATTTCGATAGTGGGAACTTACGCTATTTAGTTGCTCTGCCCGCCCTGTTAATGAAGTGACATTGTTTAAGGGGAGAGATGCACAAAGGTGATCGATAAATGCTGTCTTTTTGTGGGTGCTATCGAGTAAGGTTAAATGCCAAGTGGGATGGGCGATCGCCACAGGAATCCCCGGAAATCCTGCTCCTGTGCCAATATCAATTACCTTAAGATTTTCTTGGCTCCATAGAGGCAAAATTCCTCGCAGTGAGTCCCAGATATGCTTTTCCCAAAAGTCAGCGATCTCTACAATCCGAGTTAAGTTCTGAATTTTATTTCCCTCTAGTACCAAGTCATAAACTTTTTGGAAGCTCAGATCTTGGGCTAAGGTTGGCTCCCAGTCTAGGGTTTTTTGCCAGTGATGTGAATATTCTGCAAACATTACCTGATTATATCAGGGCAATCGCCATAGATAATTAAAATCATTATGAGCTTTGAATAAGTACCAGAATACTTAGTTATAGTTGACTATACATTTTCAAAATAGTGAAGTATTTCAATGGCATATAAACTGCATGGTACGGATGTAATATTTTAGTGGCTAACCAAGAATCACTATCCCCACGATAGGAAATGGTAGAAAATTTAATGGCTATTATTCATTGTTCCTCTTGTAGATTATGTGGGTTAAGAAACCATAAAAAAGAGATGAGGATAAAAGACTCGACTAGACTAGTGTACAATCCGTTGAGTGAGTGACTAAAATCTTATGTTTGCGATTAAAAGAGCGTTAAAACTAAATAAGTCTGAGGCAACTTTAATGGCTAAACATGCTGGTTTTAGGCGTGTTGTTTACAACATTGCACTATCTTTTAGAAAGTCACTTTATGATGATTCAACTATCAAAATATCTGATTCTAAATTTATAGGAACATTCAAAAAATACCTAACCAATACTCTTAAGAAACTACCTGAGTTTAGCTGGATGCAAGAAATGTCAAGTAGGGTATATCAAAATGCTTTAATTGATTTACAAACTGCGTTTAAGCGTTACTGTAGCGGATTAGCTAAACATCCAGTATTTGCCAAAAGAAGTAAAGGTCAATCATTTACGGTTGATGATTCTAACGGTAAAATGCTAGTTGCAAGTGGCAATGTAATCAAAATACCTACACTTGGCACTTTTAAGCTCCATGAGCCACTTGAGCAAAGCTACATATCTCAAACCTTCAATTTAACCAAAGAAGGTAATAGATGGTATGTATCATTCTGCGTTGATGCTGAACGATTACCAGTGCAACATACTCAAGAATCAGTAGGTATTGATTTAGGTATTAAATCGTTTACTACTTTATCCAATACTCAAGTTTTTGACGCTCCAAAACCTTTGAAACAAGCAAAAACCAAGCTTCTTAAATTACAAAGGAAAGCATCAAAACAGGTTAAGCGTAGTCAGAATCAACGCAAAACTTACGATAAAATCCGTAATCTTCATAATCGTATTGCTTGTATTAGGAAAGATTTTCTACACAAGTTAACTACGTTCCTAGCTAAAACATTCAAACTGATTAAAATTGAGGATTTGAATGTTAAAGGAATGATGAGTAATCATAAACTAGCTGGAGCGATCGCTGATTTAGGATTTTATGAGTTTCGTAGGCAACTTGAGTATAAATGTTTGATGTACGGTTCTAAATTGGAACTTGTGAATCAATGGTTTCCAAGCTCTAAAACCTGTAGCAATTGCGGACATAAGCAAGATATGCCACTTAGCGTAAGAACTTATGAATGTGGCAATTGCGGTATGGTGATGGATCGTGACTTAAACGCTGCTTTTAACATTTTGAATTATCAACCTTCGGCTTGAAGGGGATAGCTTGCTAATTCTACGCGTAGCCGTCTAC
The DNA here is from genome assembly GCA_949127865.1 of Synechococcales cyanobacterium PMM_0082. Taxonomy (GTDB): domain Bacteria; phylum Cyanobacteriota; class Cyanobacteriia; order Pseudanabaenales; family Pseudanabaenaceae; genus PCC-7502. The sequence continues at coordinate 46,582 of CASBQR010000139.1, read as the reverse complement.
CGTATCAGCGCAAGAATTAAACATCATAGGTAACTATGCGTAAGTTTTATAAAGCAGTAGTTTAAGCCCTGAAAAGTAAGAGCTATTTAACTTCTGTTTTCGGCAATTATGACATCTAAAATTGCCTGTGCGCCTTTGCCTTTTAGTTGATTTGCTAATTCAATCCCGATCGCCTCAGCATCTTGAACACTACCAACTACTTCGCCTCTAATTAGAGTTTGTCCATCTAAACTAGCAATAATGCCTTTGAGGGTAAGGTTTGCATTATTAATAGCAGTATTTACGCCAATGGGAACTTGACAACCGCCTTCTAGCTCTCGTAAAAATGCCCTTTCCGCCAGACATCTTTGCGTAGATTCCTCATCAGCGATCGCTTCAAATAAATTCAGGACTTCGGGATCATTACTACGACACTCAATGCCCAAAGCTCCCTGTCCCACGGCATGAAGTGAGATATCAGCACTAATAATTTCATCAACGCGATTGCCCATGCCCAACCGTTCTAGTCCCGCCACTGCTAGGATAATTCCATCGTATTCCCCAGCATCAAGTTTTGCCAAACGGGTATTGAGGTTGCCCCGAATATCCTTAAAACTAAGGTGGGGGTAGTAATGGCGTAGTTGAGCTAATCGTCGTAAAGAAGAAGTGCCAATTACTGCTCCTGCGGGTAAAGAATCTAGTTTTTGGTCTTTATATTTGACATTAATTACTAAAGCATCTGCTGGATTTTCCCGCTTAGTTATGGCACCTAGCATTAAGCCTTCGGGTAAGTTGGTTGGTAAATCCTTTAAGCTATGAACGGCAAAATCTACTGCTCCCGATAGCATGGCATCTTCTAATTCTTTGGTAAATAGTCCTTTGTCGCCAATTTTAGAAAGGGCTACATCTAAAATTTTATCGCCTTGCGTACTCATAGTCTGAACGGTAAAGGTGCGATCGCTAAATGCTTTTTGCAGTTCGGCTTGCACCCAATGACTTTGAACTAGAGCTAGTTGACTTTTACGGGAACCGATGTTGATGGTGCGATTAGTGGACATTTTATGGATTTAATTTGAATTTAATTTAGATTTAATTTAGAGAGTTCTGGAAAAATTAGTATATAGAGCGATCGCTAGGATTTTAAGCGTTCTTCTAAATTATTTACAGCTGTCAACCACTCATCTAGGCTGGTACTATTTTGCCAGAGGTCTTGCAGTTCCGAATTGATTTTAACTTTAGCGATCGCCTGTAGAGCCAAATCAATTAACTCAGCATCAATTTCATTTTGGGTAGTAACCCACTCGGCAATTTCTTCAGGCAAATCGGCGCTAGGTTGATGATTTAGAGCTGCCACAATCTCTGCTGCCGTAATCACCGCCGCATCTTCAGCTAGTTCTAAGTAATCATCTAAACCTGCCTCTGCCGCTAAGGTTAAGGTGTCAATTACCGAACCAATACTAGGGCGGGCAATAAACTCTGTGATCCAATCGGCGGAATCATCATTTTCAAAACTATCTACACCCCAAACACCCATATTTATATCCTTTCTTTTAAAAAATTTTGTACTTGTATATTATTTGGTTGAGCGGCGATCGCTCCTATACCCATAGCCGTAATTGCGCCGACAGCAGAGGCATATTTGATAATTTCAGCACTAATTTGGGGATTTGTGAGCTGATCTAAATTAATTTGACAAATCTGATGTATAAATCCTGCTAAAAACCCATCTCCTGCTCCCGTTGTATCAGCTACTTCTACCTCAAAAGCAGGTTGCTGCCCTGAATATTCTCCCAGATAATAGCGACATGGTTGTTCTCCATTGGTAACGATTACGCCCTCTAGGTGATCTAGTTCTTGGGCGATCGCTCTGGGACTTGAAGTTTGATATAACCACTCTGCCTCCTCTGCCGAAAATTTGACAAAATCCGCACGTAAAAGTAATTCATTAATTAGTTTAGGGGCTTGATCCAAATTTGACCAGAATATTGGTCGCCAGTTCACATCTATAATTACTTTCATAAAGTTATCCTCAGCCAAAGCCAAGGCTCGCTGCATTGCCTGTGCGGTAACTGCTGAGGCAAGCCCTAGGGTTCCCATGACCAAAAAATCAGACTCTTCAAATAATTTAATTGGTAAATCATCAGCATTGAGTAAACTATCGGCAAAAATAGTATGGGCATCCCCAGAAAATCCTTGAAAATGGCGATCGCCAAGCTCATTATGGGTTATATAAATTTGCCTAGTAGGAGCGTTGGGATGAATTTGCACAGCAGAGGTATCAACCCCGTTACTTTGTAGAACCTCTAATAACTCGATGCCAAGGGGATCGTTCCCAATGCAACCAATAAAAGCGGCACTTGTCCCTAATTTAGCTAAACCACAGGCTACATTAGCAGGCGCACCACCATAATGAGCTACCCAATTTTGGGCATTACCTTGGGATGCAATTTGATCAATGAGGATTTCTCCTAAACATAAAACTTTAGCCATGATTATTATTCAGGTTTTGGTTCTAAGGAATCTTCATCGGCGATCGCTTGCTTCTGCCGAGCTTGTTTGAGCCGTTCTCCCAAATTTAAATTATCTAAACCCTTCAAAACTTTTGGTGTTGATGCATCTGGGTCTATTTTGACATCGATCTTAGGTGCTTCTATCGGCTCAATTTTTGGGCTTTGGGGTGCTTCAATGGCGGTCGTTGCTGGTTCTAAGGGCGATGGTTCAGCAATTTGTTCAACGGGCTTGGATATCTCTGTATCCGTAGGTTCTATAATCTTTAATTTAGTAACTGCCTTCACAGGAGTTGGGGCTACTGTTGGTAGTAATTTGGGTGTATTTATCTTAATCGGCTCAGCAATTGGCGTATTTAAGGGTTTCTCAGGAATAACAGGAGTTTGTAATTCAATGGGGGCTGAGGTGGTTTGGGGAATTGGAGAGCTTTCTTCAATCTTGGCAGGAAGTTGTTTAACTAACTCAGGTGCAGATTTTTTCTGCTTGGGTTCGGGTTTTATGGGTTGAGTTTCGGGTTGTTGCGGCTCTGTTCCTAATAATTCAGACTTGTAATTAGGATTCACGATCGCTTCAACATTAGAAATAACTTCACCTCTAACTAAGCGGGACAGGGTATCAGTTCCCCCAGGTTGATAATTAATTAAATGGGCGGTGTTATTAAACTGATTTGTAACTAAATGTCCTTCTGCATCTAAAAACTCTAGCTTTACCCAATTTAAGCCTATATTTAATCCCTTGATATACACTGGCAGCCATTGATCAACAATAAAGCTTTGATCATTAACAGTCACTCGGATTTGCCAATCTGTGGTTGGGGCTTCATCCAATAAAGCAGCGTGCAAAGGGGTATTTGTTAGATAAAAATCCAACATTACTGGCTCGGCACCATAGGTACCCACAGGTCGGCTATAGGTAAGTAAAGGTAGCTGGGGACTGGGGATATTTTCTAGGGTTTTGGTATAAACATGAAAAGTGGTTTGGGCAAACGCTCCTTCATTTTTAAAACTCTCATGCCAAGGACGAGAGACAAACGCTCTAATTGTGTGGGTACCTGCTGCTAGGTTTTCAAATACAAAGGGTTGGTTGAGGTCGTAGCTGGCTTTATATTCTTGATTATCTAGGATCACGTGAATATGAGTGCCTAAGCCCAGATCAGGATTTTTGAAAATTGGTAGATCTTTAACTGCAAATTTAATAGATACTTTTGTGTCGGTTAGGATTTCATCGGGCTTAGGTTCTAGAATCTTGACCTGTGGGGCAAAGGTATCAAAATAGCGGCTTAATTTTTGAATGGTGGCTGGTGGCGAGACTTCAGAAATTGTGATCTTGGGCGATTGGGCTAATTTAACAGGGGTTAGATTGTTTGGGGCTGGGGAATTGCTGCTGATTGTGGAACTATCACCACCACAGGCTCCTAAACATCCGACTAGAGCGATCGCTACCAATGTACCTAAGATTTTTGCAGGAACTCGACTAAAATTTTTGCCAAAATGTCTTAGAAGTTGCTGGGAGAATTTTAAGATTTGCTGGGCGATCGCTTGCATAAAAATTGTTAGCTAATTTACTAATTTACAGACAGGATGCTTTCCGCAATATAACCGAAAACTGGAACTCAAAATTCAATATTAAGAATAGTGAATTAAGAGCGATCGCTACTCATTTCAAACTGCTGCGTAAATTCTTCAGGGGCAAAGATGCCAATACTAGGAAGACGTTGCTCTTGATTTGCCCGTAAATATACATAATCACAGATCACTTTATCCAATTTCGTTTTAGGATTAAGGCTCCAATCCTCTATATTTGCTCCCGTCAGCTTTGCCCCTGCAAAATTAGTTGATAAAGCTTGAACTCTGGATAGATTAGCATTAGTGAGATTACAGTCAGCAAAGTTAGCCATACTTAAATCGGCACTAGTTAATGTAACTGCCGTTAAATCCGCCCCACTCAAGTTAGCCCCACTCAGGTTGGCTCCCACTAAATCAGCACCAGTTAAATCTGCTCCACTCAGGTCTGCGCCAATTAAATTAGCTCGCCTAAAATCAACTCGGACAATACTGGCATTGATCAATGTTGCCCCAATTAAATAGGCACCACTTAAATCTGCCTCTTTTAAGTTGGCTTCATTAAAATTTGCACCCACTAAATTAGCTCTCCGCAGATCCGCTTCGGTAAAATTGGCATTACTCAAGTCTGCCCCAATTAAATCAGCTCCACTTAGCTCCACTTCACTAAAATCTGTCCCACTAAAGTTAGCTTCAATCAGGTTAGTACGGCTAAAATTGGTACCAATGAAATGTGATTTCTTAAAGTTAGCTTGGCTTAAATTAGAACCACTAAAATCAGCATTGCCCAGATTAGCATTGCTCACGTTAGCTTCATTGAGGTTGGCTCTACTCACATTAGATCTTCTCAAGTCTGCCCCAGATAAATCTGCCCCAGATAAATCTGCTCCTATGAGATTTACCATAGTAAGATCAGCATTAATTAAGCTTGCCCCCACTAAGTTTGTGCGACTTAGATCTGCCTCCACTAAAATCGCTTGATCAAGAATAGCCCGACGCAGATCTGCACCAATTAAATCAGCAGCACTGAGATTTGCGCCATTTAAGTCAGCCCCCGATAGATTAGCTCTCCGCAGATCAGCTTCACTAAGATTGGTATTACTAAAATTTGTGTCTCCAAAATTTGCGCGCCGCAGCTTGGCTCTACTTAGGTTTGCTCCAGCAAAATTAGTTCTTTGTAAATCTGTCCCGCTAAAGTCTGCCCCACTTAGGTCTGATCCAGTGAAATCATAATCGGTTAGATCTAATTCCTGAATGTGTGGATTATTTTGTCTCCATGTATTCCAACTAGCAACTCCTTTTTGGATTAGGGCAAGATGCTCTTCTTTTGCCATAATTAATAATCCTTTAGTTTTCCTGTAGTTAAGTTTGTCATGATTGAGTCAGAATTCACATAAAGTATGCCACGAGATCAAGGTTGATATGTATTTAGGGATAGATTTTGGCACTTCAGGGGTGAGGGCGATCGCTATCGATTCCCAGCAAATGATTGCAGCTACAGCCAGAGCTAGTTATGACCTAAGGGATATCCAAAGTTGGGAATTGGCACTAGAAAATATTATTAAGGAAATACCTCTGCAAATTAGGCAAAAATTGCAAGCGATCGCCATTGATGGCACTTCTTCAACAGTTTTAATCTGTGATGACCTAGGCAAAGCAATTTATCCACCTGTAATTTATAACGATGGGCGGGGGCAAGAGGTTTTAGGAGATTTAGTAGCGATCGCTCCTGCGGGAAATATAACAATTAGTGCCACCTCAAGTTTAGCGAAGCTGATATGGCTAGTGAGAAATCTGGATTTTAATTCTCAGGATCACTTTTTTCTCCATCAAGCTGATTGGCTCTCTTATTTATTACATGGGAAATTAGGAATTAGTGACTATCACAATGCCCTAAAGCTGGGCTATGATCCCCAAAATCGCCAATATCCAGACTGGTTGAGTAATTTGGAATTTACCAGAGAAATTAAGAGCTTACTGCCAAAAGTTTTGATCCCTGGAGAAACGATCGCCAAGATTCAACCAATAATCGCTACAAAATTGGGAATCAATCCTGAATGTCTGATCTGCGCTGGCACCACCGATAGTACTGCCTCATTTATTGCCAGTGGAGCTAATGCCATTGGTGAGGCTGTAACTGCCCTTGGTTCCACCTTGGTACTTAAAATTCTCAGCCCCCACCCCATAGAAAATTCTGAATTTGGAGTTTATAGTCATCGATTTGGTGATTTATGGCTAGTAGGCGGCGCATCGAATACAGGTGGGGCTGTACTGAAGCAGTTCTTTACTGACTTTGAGCTGGAAAGTTTAAGCTTAGATATTCTGAAGCACGTAGATCTAAGCAAATATGTTGAAAATGACTTAAATTACTATCCCCTGCCCCAAATTGGCGAAAGATTTCCCATTAATGATCCCCAATTACTGCCAAAAATGACACCTCGTCCTGCTAGTAATCAAGAATTTCTTTATGGGTTACTTGATGGCATTGCCAAAATTGAGGGGGAGGGCTATAGGTTATTACAAAAATTGGGCGCACCTGCACCTACTCGCATCTATAGCACTGGCGGTGGTGCAAAAAATCCCCTGTGGACAAAAATTCGGGAACCTTATTTAAGGACAGAAATAATCCAAGCTCCACAATCGGAAGCAGCCTATGGTACGGCAATTTTAGCGTTAAGAGGATTAAAGTAAACGTTGGTATCTCATGCCTGGTGACTGAGCGATCGCTCCTAATAATTCCAATTGGATTAAAGCTACCGATACCTCCCCAGTCGATAAGCCTGATTCTGAGACTAGACGATCTAAGCCTTTTAATTCTTCAAAACTTAAAACTTTTATAATCTTTTGCTGAGATGGATCGAGGGTGGATAAATCTAGTAAATTTGATGGGGAATTTGATTGAGAAATTACTGGAGCGATCGGTCTTCTGTTGGTTTCAGTTTGAATACTAAATTTTTGAGAACTCTCAGAATCCATCTGACTATCTAACTGTCTATCTAACTGGGGCATAGCTCCTAGACTTTCCAGCAATTCATTAATTCCCAAAATCATCTGTGCACCTCGATTAATTAGCTGCAAACAACCTTGAGCCTGATCGGTATCCAAGGAACCTGGGAGCGCATACACATCTCGACCGTAATCATTTGCTTGATGGGCAGTAATCAAAGCCCCAGAACGGCTGGGAGCCTCAATCACAATACTGGCACGACAAAGCCCCGCAATAATTCGATTTCGTTGGGGAAAATGCGATTTCTCTGGTGTAGTGCCGTCAGGATATTCACTAATCACCATGCCCGATCGCAAAATTTCTTGATAAAGCTGAAGATGTTTAGCGGGATAGACCTTATCTACGCCTGTACCGACAATAGCAAGAGTAGTTCCGCCTGCTTCTAAACAACTTTGATGGGCTTCAGCATCGATGCCTTCGGCTAAACCAGAGACCACTACAAATCCACTCTCTGCCAGTGCCTTAGCAATCTTTTTTGCCCACTTGCGACCATAGCTACTAGGATTTCGAGTACCAATTATGGCGATCGCTAATTCTTCCGACCATCCCAAGGAATTAGATAGACTGCCATGGTGATACAAAAGCGGTGGCGGATCAGGGATTTCCCATAATAGCTGGGGATATTTAGGGTCGGCAGGAGTCCAAAAAGGATGATTTTTAGCTTCGTGTAATTCAAGGAGTTGAACGGGATCAATCTTATTCCTAGCAGCAATAATCCCCTCAATGGTTTGAGAGCCTAAGCCGTCAACTTCAGCTAATTCCTGCCCCAGAGCTTGCCATGCAACTTCTAAAGAACCAAATTTTTGATAAATCCGCTTTAAAAGCACAGAGCCAATTCTGGGAATAGTTGACCAAGCCACCCAGTATGCTCTTTCCATAGGTTACTTGGGGATACTTAAGCAGCGATCGCTTGGACTAAAGGTGACCAAATTACTTCCCTAGCACTTCCTAACTCAATCACAACTTTGACATTTTTGAATTTTGCAGGAATCTGGCTAATCACTTCTAATTCTTGACGAGATAGAAATTTGCCTTCCCCTAGCCATACTACTAATCCCTTAGAATTGGCAGGTAAGCTAGCAAGGCGATATTGAATTTGGGGAGGTAAAAAATAAGTGCCTATAGCTTTTTTGCCTAAATGGGCTGGTCTAACCCCATGTACCCCAGTTAAATAACTAGACACATCGCCTAAACCTCTCGCCGATATGGATAAAACATCATAACCACAACTACGCACTCGTCTTAGATATCTACCTTCATGCCCACCTTCAGGCGGTACATACATAGCTAGAGCTCCAGCAGCTTCAAGGTCTTTAACTATTTTCGTTCCAGTGATTAATGCCATGAATTTAGTGTTAAAAGGTTTTCAGTGGATATGTTAAAAATATACTGCAATCATCCTACAAAAACCAGCCATAACTATGTAATCCTTTACCCAAAAGATTAACACCCAAATAGCAAGTCCAAATCACGACTAAGCCACCACTGGCAAGCATAGCAGGTCTTTTACCCTGCCAACCTTTCGTAATCCTTGTATGCAAATATGCGGCAAAAACTAGCCAAGTAATCAATGACCAAGTTTCCTTAGGATCCCAACTCCAATAGGAACCCCAAGCCTCATTTGCCCAAACACCCCCTGCAATAATGCCAATGGTCAAAAGTGGAAATCCCAAACCAATCATGCGATAACTCAGATTATCTAGGGTTTCACTGAGGGTCAGACGCTCGATCGCTAAAATGCCACTGGGTAAACTTAAAGTCGTTACAGCTCCGTTACTTGATTCAAAACTAGATTCATTACCAGTATTAAAGCCTGAATCAAAGTTAAGAGATACTTGATTTTGGCGTAAATTGCTGACATTACCAAGAGAATTGCCCTTCAAAGTAATTTCTTGATTGCGGCTGACAAACAAAAAGGCGATCGCCAATAAACTCCCCACCATTAACGCCGAGTAGCTTAACAGCATCACAGAAACATGCATCATCAACCAATTAGATTTCAAAGCGGGGACTAAAGGCTCTGCTCCCTGCATATTTTCAGGTAAGGTCATGGTGGCAAAGGCGGTAATTGCCATAGCGATCGCCGAGGTGAAAACCCCAATCAAGATTTTACTATTGATATTTTTACTACCCATATTCTCAGCCACCAAATGCATAGCCGTAATGCCCCATGCTAGAAAGAATAGAGATTCGTACAGATTACTTAATGGAAAATATCCTGCATCGATCCATCGGGCTGAGAGTAATACAAAAATGCTTAAATTAGCGATCGCCATACCTGCGGTTCCACCTTGAGCAAGGTAAGGAATGCTGGGAAAAGCAGCACTGATCCAATACATCAGCATTGTCACTAACAAAATGGCAAAGGATGCATTATCCAAAAGGCTTTGCAGTGCCACAAGTTTCATAAATCTCTACTCTCCCTAAAATATCTATATTAATCCTTAATCGCTTATCACAACTGATGGGAAGTTTTATATTTTCTGGCGATCGCTTGGGATTTCTTGATTCTAGCAGACAAAAATTAACACAGGTGGGTCTCGGGCTTGCTCTAAAGTCTCATCATTTGGCGATCGCCTTCACCACAACAGAAGCTTAAATCACCGTCCCATCAGCAATAATCGCGCCCTTGAGAATTACGACAATCCCACTGCAAATTGTGTAACCCTGCTCTTCATGATTGGCATTATCAACCCCGTCTCTATTAATAATTTTGACATTTTTACCAATACGGGCATTTTTATCGATGATCGCCCTCCGAATAATCGTATTTTCGCCAATGCCAATCGGCACATTACCGTCTCTAATATCAGCTTCATATTCCGATGGGGTTTGATAAAAGTCGGAACCCATAACTAAGGTATCTTCAATGATGCAACCAGCCCCAATATTAATCCGCAGTCCCAAGAGAGAATGTCTAACAGTGCAACGCTCTAAAATACAACCATCGCTGATAATTGAGTCCGTAATCTGGCAGTCTAAGACCTTACTTGGAGGTAGATACCGAGGACGAGTGTAAATAGGCGCATCGGATTTATACAAGCTAAAAGGTGGGTTGGGATGGCGGGTTAGGTCAAGATTGGCATTGTAAAAAGACTCAATGGTACCAATGTCTTCCCAATAGTCAGAAAATAGGAATGCTTGCACGTTGTAGCGTCCGATCGCGCCTGGGATAATCTCCTTACCAAAGTCAGTGTTGTCTTTATTCTCACTTAGTAGGGCAATCAAGGCTGCTTTTGTGAATACATAAATACCCATAGAAGCAATATAGGGATTATCTTTTGCAGATTCTGGATCAAGCCCTAGGGTAGTTGTATCTACTCGCATATTTTGCAAAAGATCACCCTTGGGTTTTTCTTGGAAGTCCGTAACCTTTCCCGAATCATCAATTTTGAGAATACCAAAGGCAGAAGCTTTTTTTTCATCGACGGGAAGCACCGACAAGGTAATATCTGCCCCAGTTTTACGATGCCGCTCCACAAACTGCCTGTAGTCCATGCGATATAGTTGATCCCCCGACAAAATTAAATATTCGGTGACATCGGCTGCTTCCAAGAGCCACAGGTATTGTCGTACAGCATCAGCAGTTCCTTGGAACCATTCTGGGTTATCAGGAGTTTGTTGCGCCGCTAAAATATCGACAAATCCATCAGAAAATGAAGAAGTGCGATAGGTTTGATTAATATGCCGATTTAAAGATGTGGAGTTAAATTGGGTAAGAACGTAGATTTTTTCAATATCAGAGTTAATACAATTGCTAACGGGGATGTCAATTAGTCGGTACTTTCCGGCAAGAGGTACAGCAGGTTTGGCACGTCGCTTTGTGAGTGGGTAGAGTCTGGAACCTTGCCCTCCGCCTAAAATAATTGCTAGAACTTTTTTCATAGGGTTTTATTAAGAGTTTTATACCGTTTTATTTATTCTTTTATTTAGAACTTGGCATCTTAAAGATCAATTGTCGGTTGATAGGGGATGGTTGGCAAGCTCTGGATCTTAACCATAAATATACCCGCCATAGACTTGGGGGCTCTATTTTTACCTAGATCTAAAGTCCAATCTTTAAATAATAAATTGTTAAGAAAGATTAAGAATTTGATATACTTAATTTTATATTGAGATCCATCAATCCAGTCTTTTAGATCGTATTTACATACTCTAAGCCTAGATAAAACCAAATATTCTGTTTGTCATCTCCACTCTCCAACCAAAGGTAAACCTATGAATGATTCAACATTTCCAGATTCTGAGGTCTTAAAAAATATTCTAGAACCACTCCTTGAAGATTTTATTTATTGGTTTGGGCGATCGCTACTACTTTTAGAACAAGAACAAATTGATTTTCTGACAGACCTCCAAAAAAATGACTTGATTACCCGAATCAAAGATAGCCTCCTAGCTGTAAATACTGCCAAGATCATGTACAAACTTTCAGGTGAGCAAGTTGGTATTGAAGTTCAAGCCATGATGCCTTGGCACAAGTTATTAATGGAATGTCAAGCCGTGGGAATGCGTTTTCGCCAAAGCCAAGCTAGTTAAGGTTAATACTGTATATTAGAGATATTAATAATTAAAAAAGCGGCTGTTTAAATCAAGTTATATAGACCAAAATTAACACTTAAATAAAATTAAAGTTTTACTCTGTCAATTTAAAAAATACATTAAAAATTAAAAGTTACCCCAAACCATGCTGCAAATTTTATATATCGTTGCGTTTACACTTTTGTCTTTAGTTGCTGTTTCCAATTTAATCAAAAGCATGATTGCCCTATCTCAAACTGAGATCAAAGCCACGAATCGAGCCATCCGCAGACCAAAACCTACTATTCATCCTGAACTGATTGATGAAAATGGCAATATTACCGATGAACCACTCCTAGTCATGCGATCGCTAGATTTTGATGATGCTCGCTCTCGCCTTGATGCCATTTATAACTCATCACCTAATACTGATCATTAAATGAAAGACTGGCAGAGTTTTGGGCAATTTACAGATATTCTCTATCACAAGCACGATGGCATCGCCAAAATTACGATCAACCGTCCTGAAGTTCGTAATGCCTTTCGCCCTGAAACCATCGCCGAAATGATTCAGGCTTTTAATGATGCCCGTGAAGACATAACCATTGGCGTTGTGCTTTTAACTGGAGCTAATCCTGCCCCTGATGGTAAGTATGCTTTTTGTGCTGGTGGTGATCAGAAAATTCGAGGTGATGGCGGCTATATTTCTGAAAATGGCATTCCTCGCTTAAATGTCCTTGATTTACAACGCATTATTAGAACTATTCCTAAGCCTGTAATTGCTCTTGTTGCTGGCTATGCGATCGGTGGCGGTCATGTTCTCCACGTCATTTGTGATCTAACTATTGCTGCTGACAATGCGATTTTTGGACAAACTGGAGCTATGGTTGGTAGTTTTGATGGTGGGTTTGGGGCCTCCTACCTAGCTAGAATTGTCGGGCAGAAAAAAGCAAGGGAAATCTGGTATTTATGCCGTCAGTATAATGCCCAAGAGGCTCTGGAGATGGGGTTAGTAAATAAAATTGTGCCTGTTGACCAGCTAGAAGATGAAGGGATCGCTTGGGCAGAAGAAATTTTAGACAAAAGTCCTTTGGCAATTCGTTGTCTGAAGTCAGCTTTTAATGCAGAATGCGATGGACAAGCAGGAATTCAAGAATTAGCAGGCAATGCCACGATGTTATTTTATATGACCGAAGAAGCACAGGAAGGTAAAAATGCCTTTTTAGAGAAGCGTAAGCCCAATTTTCGCCAATATCCCAAGCTACCCTAACATCTATAAAACTATTTCAGGGATTCAGTTTCTAGAAAATATGGGCTATTATTCTTAAAAGCCTCTTAAAAATAAGGACTGAACCGTGCGGATTCAACTAGATTACTATCGCATTTTAGGTCTAACGCCCCAAGCAAAAATTGAGCAAATCAATCAAGCTTATGGCGATCGCATTAAATCTTTCCCCCGTCGTGAATATTCAGAAAAAGCAATTTCGGCTAGGCAAAAGTTATTAAATGTTGCCAATACGGTGTTGGGCGATAGTTCACAGCGTCGGCTCTATGATCAACAAATTTTACCCGAGTTAATTCAGTCGAAAGGCGAGCAGGCATTTTTCATTGAAATTGATAGCCGTGATATAGCTGGGGCATTTTTGATTTTGTATGAGTTGGGGGAATATGATCAGATTATTAATCTGAGTAGAGACCTTAGTTTCGATCTAAATTCTGCTGATATTGATCTTATGCTCTCTACGGTCTTGGCATATTTAGAGCTAGGGCTTGAGTTTTGGGGGCAAGGGAAGTATGAAACTGCTTCGGAAAATTTTAATATTGGAATTACGCTCCTAGAAAAACAAGCAGACAAACAAAAAAACAAGTCTGAGCTATTTCCTGAAATCCATCAAGAATTGCAGAATAATTTATGGAAGCTAAGACCCTATCAAGTGTTAGAGCTAATGACCTTGGGCTTAACCACTGAAGGTATCGCTTTACTTAAAGAGCTTTTAGAGCAACGGCGAGGAATTGATGGCAAAGGTGACGATCGCTCAGGTTTAAATATTGATAAGTTTTTACAATTCATCTTAGAACTACGGACATACATGACTAGTTCTGAGCAAGAAGAATTATTTGAACAAGAATCTCGCCGTCCTTCGATGGTTGCTAGCTATCTAGCGGTCTATGCTCTGGTTGCCAAGGGAGTTTCGCAAAACCAGCCCCATTTAATCCGCCGTGCTAAAAGTTTGCTGAATAAAATGCAAAATACGCAAAATGTTTATTTTGAAGAGGCTATTTGCGCTTTATTGTTAGGGCAGTTAGATGAAGCTACTTTACTGATTGAGCAAAGCAATGAAACTGAAAAACTAGCGGCTATTCAACGCCTATCGAAACCAGAGAATGACTTAGTTAAAGGTCTATATAAATTTACGCAAAGCTGGCTGAGTACTGAAATTTATCCTAATTTTAAGGAATTAATTGGACAGACAACAAATTTAGACGCATATTTTAGCGATCGCCATGTCCAATCTTATATAGACGAACTTCCCAATACTAGCCAAATTTTTGCTACTGATTTTGCTGCGGAAGTATTGCCATTTCCTATTTCCTCATCTATCGAAGAGAATCTCCATATTAATGAGCCGATCGCTGCAATTTTTTCTAAATCCAATAAATCTAATAATGAATTTGCCCCTAAAGATCTCAGTCAAAATTCAAACGAAAATTTAGCCGTTTTTGCCGATCGCCCATCACCTAGCCCATCTCAAAGATTAGATTCCCGCTCAAGAACTAGACAAAAAGTCAAATATAAACTCAATCCTCAACGGTTAATTCTCTTTTTGGTAAGTTTTTTCAGTTTAATATTTGGCTCTGCGGCTTTAGGATATCTGGGTTGGAACTCTTTTAGTAGAACCCCTGAAGCGGTGAGTAAATCTGAACCTGTACTCACCCCAATTGTGAATGCCAGTATTGCTAATATTAAGCCTATAGAACCTATAGCTCCTAATTTAGCCGTAAATATCGATCAAAAAGTTGCGGGTGAAATTGTGGCTTCTTGGCAAAAAGTTAAAGCCGAAGCCCTTGGGAGTAAATTCAAAGTTGAGGGGCTTGACCAAATTTTAGCTGAACCTTTACTTTCTAATTGGCGATCGCGTGCTGTCGAACTAAAAAACACGAATTCTCATGTCGAATATACCCTAAATTCTGTTGTCGCTAAAGATTTTAAGCTCATTAAAAAAAATCAAGCGGCGATCACTACCGAAATTTCCGAAGTCCGTAACTATTTTACCAATGGCAAACTTGATCAAGCTGCATCCAAAGCCGATCGCTATCAAGTGGAGTATGTACTTACCCAAAAAGATCGGAAATGGCTGATTTCAGCGATGAATATTTTACCCTAGCTAGGCATGATCTCGAGGATTGCTAGTATCCGCAGGACGAGGGGCGCTAAAGGTGGAAACTTCACCCGAATTGACTCTAATATTGGGTAGGGGTAAATTTGCCAGCATGGACTCTAGGTTTTCAGTCAAAATATTACGGGGAATTGCGCCGATCGCACTACCAAGAACGGCATTATCTGATCCTAAAAATACAAAATGGGGAATGCCATCTACCCCAAACTTTTCAACCTCTGGTAGCCATTTATTATTATCGACATTTAACATGACAAAGTTGATTTTGCCTGCATATTGCTGTTGTAAAGCCAAATTATCCGCAGCCATGGACTGACAACTAGTACACCAATCGGCATAAAATTCCATAACTGTAGGTTGAGGATTGGCGATCGCTAAATCTAGGGGTAGAGCCGCCGCCGCCACTGCTTTTAGAGAAACATCACTATTTTGAGCGCGTAAACTGAAAAATAGGACTATTGTCAGAATCATGGCAGCGATCGCCACTAAGAGATTTCTAAAATAATTAGCAGAGTTGAGGTCGGTAGAGTTCATACAAAAAGATATTAACAGGACTCCTAGGTTCAATATTGTAGATGATCTGTTTTGGGATCACCAGATTGCCAAGAATTTACAGTAGGATTCTATATGTCTAAGCCCGATCTGCAAAATAATTTCATGAAAATTGCCAGTATTACAAAATCTAGCATAGTTTTAGCATTTGTCTTAGGGATGGCAATAGCGGCAGGGCATAGCCTATGGCAGGGATTTCTTGCGCCCTATTTAGTGCCACCTGCGCGACCAGAATTTACAAATCAGGGTGATACGTTATCTAAAAATGCGATAGTACCCATAGCTAAATTTGCCCCACCCCCCAAGCCTAAACGCTTTATTCCTAATCCATCTGAAGTAAAATATCAAGGTAAAGTCAGTGTTTCTAGAGGTTTGGTGCTAAGAAGTGAACCTAAACAAGGCTCAGATCGCACAGGTGGAGTAGAATATAGTGCCAACGTGTCGGTATTAAAAGAAACCCCTGATAAGGAATGGGTTTATATTCGGGTAGATAGCTCTAAAGAAACGGGCTGGGTGCGATCGGGGAATATTTTTCGGAATTAGGTTTTTAATTAATCAATGCAATTTAAATGCAATTTATAGATCGGGCGGAAATTCAAGTTAAAGCAGGAAAAGGTGGGGATGGGATTGTTGCCTTTCGCCGAGAAAAGTATGTACCTGCAGGGGGGCCTGCGGGCGGAAATGGCGGACATGGTGGCTCAGTAATTATTGAAGCTGTTGATGATTTGCAAACCCTCTTAGATTTTCGGTTTCAGCACGTTTTTAAGGCTGATGATGGAGAAAGAGGTGGTATCAAGAATATGACTGGAGCTAAGGGTAGCGATCGCCTGATTAAAGTTCCCTGTGGTACGGTGATTGTTAATGTGGACAATGACGAAATCCTAGCTGATCTGACTGAAAAAGGCGATCGCTTTGTCGCCGCCAGAGGTGGTAAAGGTGGATTAGGTAATAAATTCTTTTTAAGTAATCGCAATCGTGCGCCCGAACACGCTTTACCCGGCTTAGAAGGTCAGGAATTTATATTACGGATGGAACTAAAGCTGATTGCCCAAGTAGGAATTGTGGGAATGCCTAATGCTGGCAAATCTACATTAATCTCCGTGCTGTCGGCAGCTCGTCCCAAGGTTGCTGATTATCCATTTACAACGTTAGTGCCAAATTTAGGAGTAGTTTCTAAGCCTGATGGCGATGGCATTGTCTTTGCGGATATTCCAGGTTTAATTGAAGGTTCCCATCTGGGTATTGGCTTGGGACATGATTTTTTGCGCCATGTGGAACGGACTAAGATCTTAATCCATTTAGTAGATATAGCCTCGGAAAATCCCTTAGGCGATTACGAGACCATTCAAACAGAAATGGCAGCCTACGGACATGGGCTAACTGCAAAACAGCAAATCTTAGTTTTAAATAAAAGTGATGTGGTGAGTCCTGAAGATATAAAGGCGATCGCCTCCCAATTTCCTGAAACTCCTTTAGTGATATCAGCAGCAACCAAAAAAGGTTTAGATACTTTACTTCAAGCTGTATGGAAGCATTTAGGAATTTCGGAATAAGGCAGAATCAATCTAAAAAGTTAAGACTTTGGTTGTTGGTTTACGAGAATAAGTTTAGAAGTATCAATCCAATCTTTCCCCAACCGAATAGTAATATCAGAGTCTAAAAGTCCCGTAGCTTCTAAAATCACTTCTCCAACCCCAAGTGTATCTCGTACCTTTTCTGCACTAGCGCGATCGCCATTTTGAGCAATAATTTGAGTCTTTTCCAAAATTAATGTAGGTGGTTCGCGATCAACAAAGGTTTGGTTATAACCAGCTTTAATTAAAGTATTTGTCGCAACTTTAATACGATCTGGGTAGTAGGTAGTATCTTGAACTGCAATCCGCAGATTCTGTGGAGCAAACTCATCCTGATTATTAAGTAAGGCAGCATCAGCATACAGGACATTAAAATGTTCTTGCATCAAATAGGCAAGACGGCGCTCATCTACGATCCAATAGCTAAGGGGGTACTCTTCTGATGTACTAAATCTACCCGGAGTCAGCAACATTTTTGTGTCTTTGCGATCAATCTTAGAGACAAAACTAGCGATCGCTAATAATTCCTGTACGGACATATTCGTATCTAGGTTTTGCTTAACCACCGCTAAAATATCTGGAATGCGAGGAACGGTCTCTAGTTTAAGCTTTTGGACAATGATCGCTCGAAAAAATGCCTGTTGCCGCTGGACTCGCCCAATATCACCTAATTCATCATGGCGATAACGCATATATTGGATGGCTTTGTTTCCATCTAGCAATTGCTGTCCTTGATTGAGATTGATATATAAACGCTGGCTATCGTCTTGATATTTCATGCGCTTAGGTACATAGATCTCTACCCCACCTAGGGCATCAATTAATTGTCCAAAGCCTTCAACATTAACTCGTAGATAACGATCTATTTGAATATTACCCGTTAAATTACTGACAGTTTGAGCAGATAGTACAGCCCCGCCAATATAGTTGGCAGCATTAATTTTTTGCATTCCATAACCCGGGATCTCTACTCTACTGTCACGGGGAATCGATAGGGCAGTTATTTTTTGAGTACTTGGGTCTAGGCGCACTAGAATCATGGCATCACTTTGACCATCTAGACTAGAACTAGTCTGTGCTAAGTATTCAGGTTTGGGCAGATTCTCGGCTCCAGGTAAATCAGAGGTTAAAACAATTGTCCCCATGACTAAGATATTAACGGGGCTGGTTAATTCAGGTATTCCCATGGTGGCGGCAGCAATATCAGATTTAAAAGCCTCTGTTTCGGTTCCGCTCAAAGATTGTTGCTGAAAGGGTTTGCTATTCAACATTACTGCTATAGCTGCTCCAACTCCTCCAGAGATTAGGGCAAGCACCATAAAAAACAGAAAAGTTCTGAATTTGGTAGAGATCTTTGATTTTTGTTTATCTTTTTTTTCAGGCTTTCGGACTTTTATACTTGACACAGATATTCACTACTCCTCAAAGTTAAATTATCTTAAACTATGTCTAAGCAATTATGCTATTGCCACATCCATAAAGGCACGCCATTGGCTTCAATTTCAAATTGCAATCGATTAAAAGTAGAGTTTGTGATTGAACTTGGTAAAAATCGATTGATGAACGGTTTGGGTGGTTTGATTGTAAAAAATTTAGTTGTGACTGGATTTAGACCCACTAGTTCCGATGCCCAGCGGCGCGCATCATCTTCATTGCCTAGGCGATCAACTAAGCCCAATTCCACAGCTTGTTCTCCTGTAAATACTCTACCATCAGCAAAGGATTTTACGGTGGCTGGACTGAGGTTGCGACCTTCAGCTACGGTGTTGACAAATTGGTTATAACTGCTATCTATTAAGCTTTGAAGAATTACCCTTTCTTCCGCCGTAATTTCTCGATCAAATGCCAAAATATCCTTATAGGTACCAGATTTAATTACCTTAAAGGAAACTCCAATTTTTTCTAGCAACCTTTCAATATTATTACCTCGTAAAATCACGCCAATGCTGCCTGTAATCGTGCCAGGGTTTGCTATGATGTGATCTGCCCCTACACCTATATAAACTCCGCCTGAAGCAGAAATATTACCAAAACTAGCAATTATCTTAGTTTTTTCCCGAGTCCGTTTGAGAGCATCATAGATTTCCTGAGAATCACCTACGGTACCACCAGGGCTGTCGATGCGGAGAACTAAGGCGGGGAAGCGTTTCTGTTGCACAAATTCTAAAGCTTCAAGAACACGGGTACGGGTAGACCCGCCGATCGCTCCTAGAATTTCAATGCGAGCAATAGTTTTTTTGAATTTACCTTGAAAAAAATTCATGTATTTATTTATATTTTTATGGGAGATGGTTAGCCTAAGATGGTGCGGAGGCTGGCTGGGGTTGGATTTTATATATTTCTTCTAACACATTAAATAATTTCTTGGCGACCAGAGTATTGCCAGCATCAGTGAGATGGATTGGATCGAGAAAAATCTGTTCTTTGCGATCGCCAAAAACGTTATAAAGACTAAGTACTTTCACTTTATTTGGTTTGCGATTTAGAACTTTTGATTCTAATGCTCGATAGGAGGTAGTAATGCGATCGCTATAGGCACTGCCTAAGGACTTAACAATCTGGGACTCATCGGTTGATAGGCTTTTTTTTCCTGTAATTTCAGGTTGAATCGCCAAAATAATCGGAATTTGAGGATTAAGACTAGCAAGTTTCCTTAAATTAGCGTCATAATTATTAATTCTTTGGTTCAATTCTTTTTCAGTTGCTGCCAATTGAGTGGCATTAAAAACTTGATAATAGCCCGATGGTGGGGTCACATTTGCAGGGTTAACCAAATTTTGGAACACCCTAACCGTGTAAAAACTACCTAGCCAGTTCCGAAACCTTTGCTCATTATTTTGCTTTTCTTGATCGGCTTGCTGTTGTAGTAAGGTTTCAATATTGATTAATTCCCTTGCTGGGTTAGAACTAGGCGATCGCAGATCCTCATAACCATTTAGAAATATGAGAGCATCTGGCTTAAATTCCGAAATTTTGTGAGCCCATAGTGATAACTCATTGGTAGAGGTATAACCTGGAACAGCCGCCGTAATTACTTGATAATTCACACCTCGAATCCTTGGTGGTAGCATTCTCACTTTCTCGACTTGATCGGCAAAGTAAGGAAAAATTGCAGGCTGAAATTTTTGGGGTTGAGCTAATTGCTCTTGAAGTCTTGTATTTAGTAACTGTTCGATTTTATTACCTATAGTCTTTTGATTGTCAGCAGCCATCGTCCCAAATGCCGTGGAGTTCCCTATAATAAAAATCCGAATATCTTGGGGATTTTTATTTACAGGTACAGGATTATTAACCCTAAATCCTTGGGCGTTAATTTGCCAAAATTTATTTGCCTGATTTGGCACCAAGTCATAGCCACTAATAGGATTAATCTTGACCTCTAAATCCCCACCTTGAATATTGGAAATATTTTCTAGGGGTTTACCATTTCTGGAAATTGGCTTGAGCTCATAGTCTTGAGTGGTGCTATTAACTTTATTCCCCAACCATTCCGTAGGAGCAAAATTCTTTAGCCCTAGTTCCAGAAGTATTAGCAGCAATGGTGTGCCAACCAGAGTGATCAGGAGAATGTTTCGCAGCCAATTTTGATTTGGCTTTGACGAATAGGAAGAACCGTATCTATATTTACGCATTAGAGTGATATTAAGGCATCAAATGGCATCTGGCATTAATTGAGAAAGTTACAAGTCAGTTGACATCCTCCCATCAATAAATCGGGTGTCCTCTGGCAGAAGAAAGATAGATTTGTAAAATTTAACCTAACATAATCCGCTCCTAAAATCTCTTAGTAATTAGTGGCGATCGCCTAGATAAAGCCAAAATACAGGATCCAACTCCAAAACATAGCCAAATTACTGCCAAGGTTAATATACTTTCGCCTTGGTTTGGAGGAAATTGTGAACCAGAGAACGTAGCAATCAGGATTAATGCTATCCCTATCTGCCAAGGGGATAAAGCCTGTGGTGCAGAATCGGGAATCATGTTACTAGGGGCGACCATTGCCATAATTAAGCGAGCAATACTAGGGCTAACCAAACAAGTTCCACTGAATAAAATGTAAGTTTCGAGGGGCATTGGCGCCGGTAATGGCAAAAATGCTAAAAATCCTATGCCCATGCCTAGAATTACTATACCCGCCAGCGTACTCACACTTTGGGGCAATATAATATTCATGACCCCAAGAATATCTCGGCTAATCTTGTGTTCGGCTAGATTTAATCTGTCTATCAAAATTTTAACTAAACTATCGCCTAGGTTCGATTCCAATTGTTTAGGACTTTTTTGCACTTCGCTAACTGAGATGGGCAGAGTAATGGTACTGGAGTTCCCTGCTAATTGTAACCATTGCATATCTATTTCCTTTAACTTTATCGTCTCTAGCCGTGAAAACTGGAGTAGGTTAATGGTAAAGCTCGATGCCATCCCCCAAATGCCACTAAAATTCAGAGAAATTGACCGCTTAGATGGGCAAAGTAAAACTTGCCATGTACTTAAACCTGTTAATCCAAAACTTGCGAGGGCGATCGCCGTAAATTCAGCAATTCCTTCAGGTAAATCAAGAATTGTATAAGTAAATAGGCTTAGAGCTAAAGACATAAGGGCTTTGAATTGGCGAGGCTGCTGGGCTAAGATATTGGGGCTAATAATAATTTGGTCTTGATCGCTTTGTTCCCTAATTGTAATTTGGACAGATGTAATTTTGGCATTTGTAACTTGGGCAGCAATAGGGTTACTGGCAATATTTTTAAAGTTTCCTAACTCCGTGGTCATGCCTAATCTTAGGGCAACTCCCAGTAAAGTCGTAGCAACGATCGCCCACATTCCTGAGATCAAACCATCCCTTATCACTTGATTCAAATCCCAGCTAAATATTAAAAGTAGGCTGATCCAAAATATAGCGATCGCCACTTGCATTGGTGGAGAATAACTAATAGCCAAATTGTAATAACAACTTCTAGTTACCGACTTACTCCAATGTCCTGATAGTATCCATCCTAAAAGAGCGATCGCTACTGCCGTAATTATTAACTCTCCACCTTGGCTATAGATTCTTAACCTTAGAATTGGCGTAGCAACCCCCAAAAGCATAAAGCAGCCTGTATAAAAAGCATAAATACCAATTAAGGTAATGGCACGGGTGTCATCAGCATCTATGGTTTTGGCTGTAGTCTTGATCATCAGAACATCTTAGCGTAATCACTGTCAGCGAATGTAGTTGTCCATGCCAAAAATTAATCAATAAATTTCGGCTTAAATTCTTAAGATTTAGCTTAATTAATAGGATCAACGGCTCACAAGTCTGTAGGATCACCTTAGTAGAATTAGCTAGAGCAATTAGCTTTTGGGCAACTTAGAAAAATTCAGAGCAAAATTCAGAAACCTAAAGATTTGAGGTCAAATTTGATGAATTCAGCAGTAGAGTTATGGCAACGTTATCAAGACTGGTTGTACTATAACCAAGATTTAGAGCTTTACGTAGATATCAGTCGGATGGGATTCTCTCAGGATTTCCTAGACATGATCGAGCCCAAATTTACCAAAGCATTTGCCGATATGAAGGCGCTAGAGGCAGGGGCGATCGCCAATCCCGATGAACAGAGAATGGTAGGACACTACTGGCTGCGATCGCCTGAAATTGCGCCAACAGAAGAACTGCGAACTGCGATTAATACTACCATCGATCAAATTGAAGTTTTTGCTCAAGCTATTCACTCAGGGGAGATTCATCCGCCCACTGCCCCTAAATTTACAGATATTCTCTCCATTGGCATTGGCGGATCGGCTCTAGGTCCACAATTTGTTGCTCAAGCTCTAGCCGTTGCTAATCCACCTTTGCAAATCAGCTTTATAGATAATACCGATCCCGATGGTATTGATTTAGTCCTATCTCAACTGGGCGATCGCCTAGCCACCACCCTCGTAATCACTATTTCCAAATCTGGAGGTACGCCTGAACCCAATAATGCCATGAAAGAGGTAAAGGCAGTATATAGCAAGGCTGGATTAAACTTTGCCCACCATGCCGTCGCCGTTACAGGTATAGGTAGTAATCTCGACAAACTTGCCAAAACTGAAGGCTGGTTAGAAGTATTTCCCATGTTTGACTGGATTGGTGGACGCACATCCGAACTTTCAGCCGTAGGCTTATTACCCGCAGCCCTACAGGGTATTGATATTCGTAACCTACTTAGGGGCGCAAAGATTATGGATAGTGCCACCAGAGTTGAATATATTAAGCAAAATCCTGCTGCCATGATGGCTTTGGCATGGTACTTCTCTGGTGATGGCAAAGGCTTAAAAGATATGGTGATTCTGCCTTACAAAGATCGGCTGATGCTATTTAGTCGATATTTGCAGCAATTAGTCATGGAATCCCTCGGTAAGGAAAAAGACCTAGATGGAAATATCGTATACCAAGGGATTGCGGTTTACGGCAATAAAGGCTCAACCGACCAGCACGCCTACGTCCAACAATTAAGAGATGGAGTTCCCAACTTTTTTGCCACTTTTATTGAAGTCTTAAATGATACTAATCATGTCCCACAACTAGAGGTTGAGACAGGTATTACCAGTGGCGATTACCTATCTGGGCTACTTCAAGGCACTCGTCAGGCACTATATGAAAATGGTCGAGATTCAATTATGGTGACGATCCCTAAAGTATCTGCTCTAACAATTGGGGCTTTAATTGCCCTGTATGAACGAGCTGTAAGTTTCTATGCCTCCTTGGTTAACATCAACGCCTATAACCAACCAGGGGTTGAGGCTGGGAAAAAAGCAGCATCTCAGGTTTTAGAATTACAAAAGCAAGTGGTAGAAGCGATCGCCAATAGCCCAAACCCCATGACCATTGCCGAAATAGCTAGGCAAATTGATGCTACAGATCAAACAGAGGTGATTTATCGAATTTTGCGCCATCTCCACGCCAACCACCGCATCCAGCTAAAAGGCAATTTTCGGATGCCCTCTAGTCTAGAAGCAACTGCAACGACTTGACCCTGATATTAGAAAATTAGTGGGAAGTGAGGTGGGGAGTATGCCCCATGTCTAACAAAGTTGCTAAAAGCAAAGAAGTTTTTAACAATACCGAACCAGAATATGATCGGTACTATTTTGATGAATCTACAGGCGGTTTTGTACTAGTACACAAAGGGCATAATCGAGGTGAAAGCTTTGATTCAGAACTATTTGTGGCTGAGGTATTTGCAAAAAATGGCAGTCAGGTAAAACTTTTAGATGAGTCTAATGCGTTAGAAGGCAAACGTCCTGATGCTGAGATTGATGGCGAAATCTGGGATTTCAAGAGGTTGACTCCTCAAGCAAAAGCTTTTGCTAATCGAGTACAGGCTGGGATTAGGGAAGCAAGACATCAAGGAGCAATCAAAGTAGCTTATCATATTGATAGAGATGACTATGATCTTGAAGAGATAAAGCGTGGGGTTGGTAATGCTTTAGACCTAGATATTATTCAACAGGTAAAAGTAGTAGTTTTAATCTTGCCAAGTGGAAAGTTAATTCTTATACAGAGAGGAAATTTATGAAAGTGAGATTTGATAACTTTGAGGAGATTATTCGCACTGCTTTAAAAAACAAACTTTCCTTAGAAGCAAAGCTAATCATAGTTGGAAGAATTTCTTATGCTAGAGAGGTGGGTGAATTGACGCTTAAAGAAGCTAAAGAATTAGAGGATATGCTAGGAGGACGTAGCCAATGGCAGGATGCCTATGAAGTGGCACTTGCAGGGGCAACTGATAGTGATAAATACCAACTAGCATCTTAAGAGCACGATTAGCCAAGAGGTTTGTTTAAACTAATATCTAGGAGAATAATTTGATAAATGATATTGTTTTGCTATCTAGTAAGATTACAAAGATCTCAATTAATTTTTAATGCCATTTCCCCGCAGGAGGCTTTTTGACTCAGTCAGTTAATATCCCCAATTTACCTAAAATTGACGATTTTCTTCAAGAACTTGCCACCATTCAGCAAAAAAGCTCTAAACGCTATGCCATTTTAGGTTCTCGTCATGTTCCACTTACTCATCAACATTTAATTGAGCTTTTAAGCTATGCCTTAGTATTAGCTGGTAATAGTGTTATTACCTCTGGAGCGATCGGCACAAATCTAGCCATCATCCGTGGGGCAATGCGTGCTAATCCCGATTTGCTGACCGTAATTCTCCCGCAAAGCTTAAATAGGCAACCTGCTGAATCAAGGGAGCAATTAGAAAATGTCATGCATCTAATCGAACATAGTGAAAATGATGGGCTTTCTCTTGGCGATGCCAGTATCCTGTGTAATCAAGAGATAATTTCTAAATGTCAGCACCTCATCTGCTTTGCTTACCACGATAGCTATACCTTACTAACTACCTGTCAAGATGCCGAGGAGCAACGTAAAGTCACAACTCTATTTTACCTAGATTAAGAGGTTAAATATGATAAGTAATTATGCGTATCATTAACAAAATTCCTTTATTTTCTCTTATCCTTTTAATTTCTGGCTACGCTGGATTAGGATGGCTCTTGGCTATTCATGGCGCTAGCTGGGAAATTTGGCTCAGCAGTGGGGCGATCGCCTTTGGCATTGAATGGATACTGGCTGTATTTTGGGCAATGGCAGCTATCTATTTTGTGTTTGCCCGGGCTGAAGCTTTAGTTTTATCAATTGGAATTTGCTTGGTTTGGGCTTTACTCATGTTTATTGCCCGAATGGAAGTGCGAGCAATTAGTGGTGAGAGGTGGCAAGCTTTTTTTGTATTAGGGGTGATTGCGGCGATCGGTATGGCTATAGGCTGGTTTACAGATGCAAGTTTGATTCCCAATATTGGCAATGCCATTATCAAGCAAAGGCTTTAATTCTATTTTCTCTGGAAGAAACAATAGGTAAAATCTTGGGTAGATCCCATTGGGGTTAAATGCTCTTTCTTGATACTACTAACCAATGTAAAAAAGTCTGCAAATTCTTTTAATAAGCGATCACAATTGTAACGTAATAACCTCTAAGCCACCACTACTTAGCGGAGCATCAAGTCTAAAGGTGGCAATAATCAAAAAACCACCAATTCTAAGTGATTTAAGCAGGTTTTCTTTATACTTTTGCCGATCGCTTTCAGTAATTAAAAAATGAAAAACCGCTCGATCATGCTAAATATCATAAAAATCTAGGGGGTAGTTGGGCATCTATAATATTTGCTTGATGCCAATTAACTAAATTAGAAGCCTAGAATATAAAAATGAGGTGCCAAGTCAAAACCTTTTCTACTGGCTTAGACCTCACACCCCCCTTGATTTTAATTAATAGAGCTAACTAAATAGTTATGCGATTATCCTTCGATTACGTCAGTTGCTACTTCTACTACTTCTACTACTTCTTCAATAATTGGTTCTTCAATAATTGGTTCTTCCTCTGCTGAAGGAACTTCAATTTCCTCAATTGCGATCGCTTCAACTCCATCTTCAGTAACAGTCAAACTAGCTGCAGGCTGATTCATCTGCTCTCTGAATTTTGCTGCCATTTCCTCAGCTCCATCATAGACAACTTGGGGATTCTTAACCATGTCACCAGGCTCAGATTCCAATTGCTTAGTGGAGAGGGAAATTCTACCTCTTTCCGCATCGAGGTCGATGATCATAACTTTGACTTCATCATTGACATTGAAGACGTTGTGAGGAGTATCAATGTGGTCGTGGGAAATTTCAGAGATGTGTAATAGTCCACTTACGCCACCGATGTCAATAAAGGCACCGTAGGGCTTGATGCCACGGACAACACCAATAACAACTTCGCCAACTTCCAGTTTGTTCATCTTGCGTTCGACAAGAGCACGGCGATGACTGAGGACTAATCTATTGCGATCTTCATCTACTTCTAAAAACTTTAAAGGTAGTTCTTCGTTAACTAACTCTTCTTTAACTTTGCGGGTACTGATATGGGAACCAGGGATAAATCCTCGTAAGCCTTCAATTCTGACCAAGGCACCACCACGGTTTGTGGCAAAAATCAAAGCACGAACGGTAGCATCTTCTTTTTGCAATTGCCGTACCCGTTCCCACGCCCGCATATATTCAATACGACGGATAGACAGAGTTAACTGCCCTTCTTCGTTTTCATCAGCAAGAATAAAAAATTCACGGGTGTCGCCATCTTGTAAGACTTCTTCAGGTTGATCAATGCGATTGATTGACATTTCCTGAATAGGAATATAAGCGGCAGTTTTGGCTCCAATATCAATTAGAGCGCCTCTGGGTTCTAGACTAAAAACAGTTCCTGCCACAATGTCGCCGGGGCTAAAATGGTAGTCGTATTTGTCGAGTAATGCAGCGAAATCTTCGTGGGTAAAGCCAACATCGGGAGTAGTTTTTGTCTGAGGAACCATGCTAAAACTGTCAAATATACTTACTAGGGTTTACTGACTTAAATCTATAGTTTGCTATAACTTTGTAGTTAATAACCACATATAGGTATAAGTTGGGTTCTTAATCATACATTAAAGTAGGTTAATTTTACAGTTAATAATTTTGCAAGTAGGTAATTCAAAAAAAAATTAATACCTTTATATATTTGAAATACGCAAAACCAAAATGGGGAACCTATCCTTGTGACCCTTTTTTATGATCAGTTTGCTTATGCTTATCTGCTTAGATAGTATTCTCATTATGGGAAATCAGCAGAAATTTACAGCTTTAGGGATTGGGGATCGATCCCTGCTTTAATTGCGGCTAAAACCCCGATCGCTTCCATATATCCGTTTACCGTAATTCCTGTTAATCCCAACATCGATGGATAAACCGCTAAAGCCGTAGTATTTTCTCTTACAAAAATTTTATGAACGTGATTAAGACTATTTAGGGCTAAACTTGCGGCTCCACCACAGGCACTTTCGGGAATTATGATTGCGTCAATATCATTTCTGGTAATCGACGAAGATAGGTCAGAGCTAAATCGTGGAGCTCGGCTTAATCCTGCTAGCACACAGGGCAGAAAAGTATATCCTAATTCTTCGGCGGCAGCACGGGGTGAAATTCTGGGATCGATGGGTAAAGGCAATAGGGCTGGAGCATGGGCGCAGGGAATTCTAAATTCTCGAACCAATAAATGACTAATTACTGCTTCCGCTCCTGCTAAGGCATCAACGCCTTGCCCTTGACGATATTGTTGTAATGCTGCGCTATCAGAATCATCAGGAAATCTTGCCACCACTGCGATCGCCTGAACTTTATGAATATTGACTAGAGCAGCCGCCGCCCTGAGTAAGCTATCAGGATTGGCAATAGTTCCCCAAGTTGCTCCAGATTTTCCAATTTGTAGTTCTACGCCTAGGTTTTGATCTGTGGTGATTATATTAGTAACTGTTAGCCCTAAGGTTGCTTGAGCTGCCGCGATCGCCTGACGATGACGTAACTCTAAATCTGGCTCTATGTCTTTATCTAAAATTACCCCAATGCGATTAGAATGCACAGGCTGGAGTCCCCAGTTACCCAAAGCCATTTGATCTAATCCATAGCCTTCTACATAAAGCACATTCGGCATGGGATAAAACAAACTAGCCCCATTCAAAACATTAGGATGGGTAATTAGAGTATCAGCAACCGCAGCGATCGCTCTGGCAACAGGTAAAGCATCACCTGCATAGCCACCAATTGCTGTCCTAATCCCTGTGGGAATAATCAGTAATGCGGTAAGCGATCGAGTTAAATAACCCATTTCAGCCTAATCATTAATTGCACTTAGGAGAACTTCAGCAATAGTCATGTCTTCCATGTCGCTGAGGGTAACGGTATCCACAATGTCAAAACTAGCACCAACACTCATTAATTTATCATCAAGGGCTTTCAAAAAATCTGATGCACTTTGATCGAAGCCTACCTGAATAAAAGAAATAGCAAGCTCAGCATCTGACTGCATCCGCCCTGTAGCATCAATAATTATTTCATAGACAGAACGGCGATCGTCAGGCTCTCCATCCGTAATGATTAAGATGGTTTCACCTGCTTTATTTTTTCCTGCCTTTTTGCGCTGAAAGTATTGATTGATGGCATCTTGTAAAACTCCCGTCAGATTGGTGCCACCCATCGGTTCATTTTCTTGGAAGATTTGCTCTACCCTTGCGGCTGAAACCTGCTCATAACGCTTAAACTTACCTGAAAACAAATATACAGTGATGCCATCAGTATCTAATTGATCGCATTTACGGGCTAAGGCGAGGGTAGATTCTTTAACTATTTCCCACCGACTTTTAGTGGTATCCCTGTCAATGGTTGACATACTGCCACTTTTGTCGATGATTAAGGTATAGTCGCGTTTGTCTAGCATGTTTGACCGTTGGGAAAGTTTAGAGCTAGGACAGATTATAAATTAAAATTTAAGATATAGCTGCTCAGGTTTAGTTAGGATCTAGATTATGCAACCAGACATTGAGAGCTTACGCAACTACCTCCGTCCTGATCAACGGCAGATGTCCTATTGGACTGGTGGCGAAATGGCTGTATCCGCAGTGCCTGGGGCTGGGAAATCTACGGGTATGGCAACTTTGGCGGCGATCGCTATTGTTGAAAATAACCTCAGTCGTCGTCATCAATTGATTATCGTCACCTTTACAAAAGCGGCTGCCACAAATATTCGGCATAAGGTTAACCAAAAGTTAGAAGAACTATTAGCAGGTCATCCATCGGCACGAATATTTAAAAATGCTTTTATTGCCAACACTCTCCACGGTTTGGCATTTGCGATCGCAGGTTCGCACCGAGATCTGGCAGGCTTTAATGAAAATGAAACTAAGTTGATTTCCGAATCTCAAAAATTGCGACTGATCCGCATTGCTGTGGGGGAATGGATGAAAACCTATCCCAAACAATACAGTCGATTAATGGCAGGACGGAGTTTTGATGGAGAAGATTCGGAACGGCTGCGTCGCCAAACTGTGCTGCGTACCGATGTGTTGCCAAACCTCGCCAGTGAAATTATTACTACAGCCAAAAGTTCGCAGATTTCTCCGCAGAGCTTAAAAGCCATGGGAGAGTTTTTAGAAATGGGGGGTGGTTTATACGAGACCTATAATAAATTACTAAAATCTGAGCAGGCGATCGACTACGATGACATGATCATTGGCGCTTTGAGGGTTTTAGAAAATCCTGCCGCCCGTAAGTTTTGGCAAGAACGGATCTTTGCGGTATTTGAAGATGAAGCTCAAGATTCTTCGCCTTTACAAGCTGAACTGTTAAAGCAATTGGCGACAAAGCCCGATGGTTCAACAAATTTAGTGCGGGTAGGCGATCCCAATCAGGCAATTAATTCAACATTTACCAGTGCCGATCCGAGATTTTTTATCGACTTTTGTCAAAATGCGATGGCAAAAGAACCTAGTCAACTCGTGAAAATTGAGCAAGCAGGACGGAGTTGTGTCGAAATCTTTAATGCTGCTAATTATGTTTTGGATTGGGTAAATAATTCTAGCTATGCTACGGTAACGGAAAAACCATTTTTACTTCAGCATATTACGCCCGTGATTGATGCTAATCCGCAAGCTTTGGGACTGGGATTGGAAATTCAATTTCCCCAAGATATTGAGCAAACCATGGGTTTAATTAAAAACAGAATCATAGATTTGCTCACAGAAGATGCCAATTTAGCGATCGCCATCCTAGTCAGAAGCCATAACCAAGGTAAATATATCTATCGCTATCTATCCAACTTTGAGGAGACAGATCTGAAAGACATTCGGATTTATGATGTGGAAGATCAAGGTCGCAGTTTGAAGATTCCGAGGGAAATGCTGGGGATTTTACAATTTATCGAACGCCCCCATTCTCCTGAGCATCTTAAAACCTGTTTAAATATCCTTTTAGATCGACAGCTAATTAAACCCAATGATTTTAATACTCTTGCTAGTGTTCCCGAACAGTTTCTCTATCCTACGCCCCTAGAGCCAGTAGTGCCTCAAGCTCAATTAGCTCAAAACATTTGCACGAGTTTACTGCGATCGCGTTTGGAACTGCCTCTATATAATTTAATTGCTTTCATTGCCTTAACCCTGAAATACGATCAAGGCGAACTTGCTACTGCCGATAAACTGAGCGATCGCCTGCGTCAAGAATTAATAGGTAACTATAATATTTCTAATTTACTTTCAACTCTACAAGAAATAGTTCTATCAGAAAAATTTGAAGCGATTGAAATTGAGAATCCTGAAAACCAATATACCCAAACAGGTCAGGTCACAATTATTAGTTTGCATAAATCTAAGGGGCTGGATTGGGATGTGGTCTTCATGCCGTTTTTAGATGAGAGAATCTGTCCAGGGAAATCCTATATTTCAGATGCCGTCAAATTTTTAGGAGATTTTAGTTTGTCGGAGGTGGCACGAATTCAAATGCGAGCAGTAATTAATAATCAGATCATTCCTAATCAAGAATCAGCATGGCTATCTGCACAAACCCTCAAGCAACATGAAGAGTTTCGACTGCTCTATATGGGGATGACTCGTCCCAAACGGTTACTCTATATCTCTGCTGCGGCTACGGCTCCCTTTGCTTGGAATAACCTTGATAGTAAAAGTCAGTTTAAGCCCTGCCCTGCGATCGCTGCCCTTGCCCAAAAATATCCCAATTCTGTAATTTCCTGTTAGGTTTTAACCATACCTTGCTTGGAGCGGCTATTTCAGAATATCCTAGATTGGGAAATGCTAAAAATCGAAGGAAGCTGAAGCTGGGAATAAGTCAAATGCAAATTGCTACTTGGAACGTTAATTCAATTCGGAGTCGTTTAGATCAGGCGATCGCTTTTTTACAATCCCGACCCGATCTAGATGTGCTGTGTTTGCAGGAAACCAAAGTATCTGATGGTGATTTTCCTTTGGCTGCGTTTCAGGAATTGGGCTATTTTGTCTATATCTATGGGCAGAAGTCCTATAACGGCGTGGCTTTGATTGCTCGACAGGAATTAACCGAAATTCGCACAGGTTTCAATTCGCTTTTATCTGATATTGATCCTGAATTTGATTTGCAAAAACGCCTAATTTCTGGGGTTTTAGATGATGTCAGAATCATTAATCTCTATGTTCCCAATGGTTCAGCGATCGCTTCTGAGAAGTACGAATATAAATTAAAGTGGTTAGCGTTATTAAAATCCTATTTAGTCGAAACCTTAAAACAAGAACCTAATATTTTAATTTGTGGAGATTTTAATATTGCCCTAGAAGATATAGATATTCATGATCCTAAGCAACGAGAGAGTAAGGTGATGGCATCGGATGTGGAACGAGAAGCATTACAAGATATTTTAAGTTTAGGATTTAAAGATGTATTTCGGAAGTTTTACGATGGCGAAGAAGGACACTATAGCTGGTGGGATTATCGGGCAGGTTCCTTTCGGCGTAATCATGGTTGGCGCATTGATCATCATTATGTAACGGCGGATTTGTATGAGCGATCGCAGTTTTGTGAAATTGATATTAATCCTCGTAAAAATCCTCAGCCCAGCGACCATACACCTGTAATTGTAGAGTTATAATTTAAGACTTAACTTATCTCACTTGTAATCCTCAATGCTATTTTTTACTGAATATAAATCTCACTTCATTATGTTCGGTTTAATTTTAGGCTTTGCGATCGCCCATAGTGGACTAGCAGCCCTCAGAGCAAAAGCTGAAGAAATAATAGGGGCAAGGGCTTATAGGGTGATTTTTGCCTTGGTGAGCTTAACCTTAGCGACGGTGATGCTAATTTACTTTTTTAATCATCGCTATGATGGTCTGATCCTCTGGGATGTGCAAAGTGTAACGGGAATTAAGACCATAGTATCTATATTCACTGTGAT
This sequence comes from Synechococcales cyanobacterium PMM_0082, assembly GCA_949127865.1. Classification (GTDB taxonomy): domain Bacteria; phylum Cyanobacteriota; class Cyanobacteriia; order Pseudanabaenales; family Pseudanabaenaceae; genus PCC-7502. The sequence goes on along the minus strand of CASBQR010000139.1, from coordinate 13,668 downwards.
TTCCTTTATTTTTCTCTATCCATCTACCTTTAATCTGCTAGAAGTTGCGGCAATTCAAAAGCCCCAAGTCCATCTTTATGAAACGGGAATTATCCGCATTTCTCGCCACCCCCAGATGGTTGGACAGGTAATTTGGTGTCTGGCGCATACTCTATGGATCGGTTCTAGCTTTATGGTTGTAGCTTCTATTGGCTTAATTCTTCATCATTTATTTGGGGTATGGCATGGCGATCGCCGCCTCGAAAAAAGGTTTGGACAAGATTATTTAGACGTTAAAAATCGCACTTCAGTATTTCCGTTTTTAGCAGTTTGGCAAGGGAAACAGCAAATCCATTGGCAAGAATTTTTACGTCCTGCATACATTGGTGTAGCGATCGCTGTAGTTGCGTTTAGGTTATTGCATCCTCTAGCGATCGCCTCTGCTGCCCAGGTTAATTGGTGAATTTTATGATTGTTTATTGCAAACAAATAATAACAGTTAAGTTCAGGTATTATGAATCAAACTGTGGATTATTAGCTTTATGGACTCCCTCAGCCCTAACTCAACTAATATTACTGATTTAGTCTTTCAGGTCAGTGCCGACCCAATAATTTTAGCGACTTTGGCTGAGTGCAAAATAATTAAAGTTAATGCCGTTTTTTGTGAAGTTTTTGAATATCAAGAACAAGAACTGATTGGTTCTAGGGGAATTAGCTTAGGACTATGGCAAAATCTGGAAGATCACGATCTCCTTTTTAATAGACTCCAAAGCAGAACCGCAGTTAGAGACTTTGAAACTGATTTAAAGACCAAATCAGGCAAGATTCGACGCATATTAATTTCAGCTTTGGTGCATGAGCAGCATCCTGAGCCTTTAATTGTGATGACGATCAAAGATATTACTGATCGCCTAGAACAAGAAAATGCCTATCGACTCCTATTTGCCAATAATCCCAAACCGATGTGGATTTATGATGTAGATACATGGGGATTTTTAGAAGTTAATGATGCCGCGATCGCTCTGTATGGCTATACCAAAATCGAATTTTTAAGCATGACCATTGCTGATATTCGCCCACCTGAAGATATTGCCGCATTAAGAACAGCGATCGAGACATTTGCTAGTCAGGATAACGATTTGGATGAGATTTCAGAATGGCGGCATCGGAAACAGGATGGTACCGTTTTTGATGTGGAGGTCAGTTGTCATAAAATAATTTGGAAGGGTAAAGCGGCAGATTTTGTGACAGCTCAGGACATAAGCGATCGCAAAACCACAGAACGAGAATTAAAGAACTCGCTAAAACTACTAAATACTCACCTAGATAATTCACCTCTAGCTGTAATTGAATGGGATCAGAATCTCAAACTTACTTACTGGTCAAGGGAAGCGGAGGTAATATTCGGTTGGACAGCAGATGAGGTGATCAATCGCAATTTTCATGAATGGCAATTTATCCATGAAGATGATTTTGATCGAGTTATGGAGGCGATCGTTGAACCATATACTAAGGGCGAAAATTATAGAATTCGAGGAGTAAATCGTAACTACATCAAAGACGGTAGATTCCTAACTATTGAATGGCATAATTCCGCAGTTTTTGATCCAGAAGGCAACCTGATTTCTATACTTTCTATAGGGCAGGATATAAGCGATCGCCAGAAAACCGAAGAAGCACTGATCAACAGTCAAAATCTCCTAAATGCCACCCAAGAAATCGCTAAAATTGGCGGCTGGTCATATAAAGTCCAAAGCCAAGAACTATCATGGACAGAGGAAGTCTATCGTATTTATGAATTACCCTTAGATTACGATATTAATCTTCGTGAAAACCTTGAATATCTACATAGTTTTTATACTGGGGGTATGGCAAATGTTATTAAAGAACTATTTCAATGGGCGATCGAGCAAGGACAACCCTACGATTTAGAATCACCATTTATTACTGCTAAGGGACAGCATCTATGGGTTAAAACTTCGGCTGAGGTGATTATGGAAGATGATCAAGTCGTCGAAGTAATTGGCACTTTGATGGATATTACCGATCGCAAACAATCTGAACTAAAACTGCAAACCTCTCTTGAACATATTGATAATCATTTTGAGAACTCACCTCTAGCTATTATTCAATGGGATACTAATCATCGGATAATTCGATGGTCGAAAAAGGCTGAGGAGATCTATGGCTGGAGTGAAGCTGAAATCTTGGGAATGGATTATCTAAATTGGCAATTTCTGTATGAAGAAGATTTTGATCGAGTCTCACAGGAATTCCGATTTTTATATGATTATTCATCAGGGAACAAAAGAGTTAAGGTGGAAAATCGTAACTACACCAAAGATGGTCGAGTAATTTATGTGGAATGGTACGCCTCGGCACTTTTTGATAATGATAGAAATCTCATTTCCATTTTGACTTTTGGACAAGATATTAGCGATCGCAAACGCCAAGAAAGACAACTCCAAGAAACCCAAACCTTCTTAAATTCAATTATTGAAAATATTCCTAGCATGGTTTTTGTTAAAGATGCCAAGGATTTACGATTTACTCTAATTAATAAAGCTGCAGAAGAATTATTTAAGCAATCCTCTGGTGAAATTATCGGCAAAAATAACTATGAACTATTCTCTACCGAAGAGGCAGACTATTTTGTTAGTCAAGATCGGCAAGCTTTTATTAAAAACACTGTTCTTGATATTCCTGAAGAAAAGATTGATACTAGGAGCAATGGTATTAGACAACTCCATACTCGCAAAGTGCCAATCCTAGATCAGTACGGGAATCCTCAGTATCTTTTAGGTATTTCTGAAGATATTACTGATCTAAAGCTGATGGAACTCTCTCTTCAACAAAAACTGAGGCAGGAACAATTAATTTTTGAGATATCTAATCGGATTCGCAGAGAACTTGATCTCAATATTATTTTGTCAACCACAGTTACAGAAATGAGAGAGGTATTACAGTGCGATCGGGTAGTTGTCTATCGGTTTAACCCCGATTGGAGTGGTAGCTTTGTGGCAGAATCTGTAGACGAACAATGGCTTCCCCTAGTTGACAAGCTCCCTACACAACTAATGGCTAATCAGTCAATTGAAGGAGATGATTGCTATATTCAAGCATTAATCGCCTCCAGTTCGCCCATCGTTGATACCTACTTAAAAGATAGCCAAGGCGGAAAATATAGCACTGGCAGCACCTATCTTTGTGTGAATAATATCTATAGTATGGAGTTTGATCAATGCTATATCGATTTACTAGAAAGCTTTCAAATCCAGGCATACATTACTACCCCAATTTATGAAGGTGAGAAGCTATGGGGACTATTGGCATCCTATCAAAATTCGGCTCCTCGGATTTGGCAAAATGACGAAGTCGCGATCGCCATCCAAATTGCAAATCAACTGGGAGTATCCGTCAAACAAGCAGAATTATTTTCGCAGATTAAACAACAGTCAGACCTCCAAAAAATCTTAACTTACATTTCTTCTGAATATATTAATATTCCAGTTTCTGAACTTGAAAGTACAATCAATCGTTCACTACAAGAATTAGGGCAATTTGTAGATGTGGATAGGTCTTATATATTTGAATTTGATTGGCTCAGAAAGACTTGCCGCAATACCCATGAATGGTGTGCCCCGAATATAGATTCACAAATTCATAATCTCCAAGACATTCCCATAGATATGATCTCAGAATGGGCAATTACCCATAAAAACGGACAAACTATTGCTATACCTGATGTTTATGCCCTTAAGGAGGACAATAGTATGAGAAAAATACTAGTGCCACAAAACATAAAAAGTCTAATCGCCATCCCGATGATGACAGGTGATGAATGTATAGGATTTGTGGGATTCGATTCTGTCCAAAAATATCGCATTTACAGTGAGGAGGAAGAATCATTACTAAAGGTTTTTTCGCAAATCATTGTAAACGCAAAACAACGGGCTGCACTGGAACAAATATTAATTGTCGAAAAGCGAAAAGCAGAAGCTTCAACACTTGCTAAAAGTGAATTCCTCGCTATGATGAGCCATGAAATCCGTACACCGATGAATGCCGTAATTGGGATGACCGATCTACTCTTGACCACAGATCTTGATGAAGAGCAGCAGGATTTTGCCGAAATTATTCGTTCTGGGGGATATGCCCTTCTGACTGTAATTAACGATATCCTCGACTTCTCAAAAATTGAAGCAAATGGTTTAAAACTTTCCTTGGAGCCTTTTTCTCTGAACTCTTGTCTGGACAGCATTATTAGTCTTCTTTCCCCTAAAACTCATGAAAAAAATATCGCCCTCACCATGAGTATAGATCGCCGTATTCCCGACACCTTGCTAGGAGATGCCAATAGATTACGCCAAATTATTATGAATCTTTTAGGAAATTCTCTAAAATTCACAGAAGCAGGATCGGTAAAGCTCAACGTCAGACTACTTAAGAAAGAAGGAATTGATTACCAAGTTCAGTTTGATGTCATTGATACAGGTATTGGTATTCCTAGCGATCGCCTTCAAGTTTTATTTCAACCCTTCCAGCAAGGAGATAGTTCCATTACCCGCCGCTATGGTGGTACAGGATTAGGCTTAGTCATTAGTAAGCGGCTATGTGAGATGATGGGTGGTACCATTTCGGTTGAGTCTACCGTAGGTGAAGGTTCTAAGTTCTCTTTTATCATTAATTTACGGGTAAGTATGTTAGCGATCGATGAAGACACTTCCCCTGCTTCAACCATTAAGCTCAACCCCAATCTTCAGATTCTAATCGTTGAGGATAATGTCATAAATCAGAAAGTAGCCACAAAAATATTGAGTAAAATCGGTTACAACGCTGCTGCGATCGCAAATAATGGTGTGGAAGCTCTGGAGTTAATGAAGTCTAAAACTTTTGATTTAATATTCATGGATATGCAAATGCCACTAATGGACGGAGTCACCACCACCCGCCGTATTCGTGTAGATTTCCCCCTTGAAGCTCAACCTCAAATTGTTGCTATGACTGCAAATGCCACCATAGAATCAAAGCAAGAATGTTTTGAGGCGGGCATGGATGACTTTATTAGTAAACCCGTGCGTAAAGATGATTTAATTCAAGCGATCGCCAAGCTCTTTCCATAGGTTTCTAGCAAGAGTTAATATAAAGGGGTTTTGTGATCCCAGAAATTAATTTCAGACTTTTTTTAAGTATAGATATGGTAGAAAATTTTGGCACAGGCGATCGCTTAATCCGAGCAACCGCCGTAGATGGAGGCATCAAAGCTGTCGCCGTGACTACAACCAACCTAACCGCAGAAGCTGGTCGTCGGCATAAAATGTCAGCCCTGACCACAAAAGCTTTAGGGCAAACTATGACCGCAGCCCTCCTCCTAGCATCAGGTATGAAACAACCCCAAGCCCGAGTTAGTATTCGCCTGAATGGTGATGGTAAACTCGGACTAATTTTCGCCGATGCTGGCTTTGATGGCACAGTTCGGGGCTATGTCGATAATCCCAGCTTAGAGCTACCTCTATCTAATCCAAACTCCCTTGATTTAGGCTCAGCCCTTGGCACAAATGGCTTTATTCAGGTAATTCGAGATGTCGGCTATGGCACGCCCTACTCAGGCAATGTGGAGCTAGTATCCAGTGAAATTAGTGAAAATATTACCTACTACCTAGTTTCTTCAGAGCAAATACCATCAGCCCTATTAACTGGCGTATTAACCGATGACAATGGTGTGGATGTTGCGGGCGGCTTACTCCTGCAAATTATGCCCCAAGCCCGCCGTGACTATAACTTACTAGAACTATTAGATAGTCGGGTTAAAAGCTTAAGCGAATTTACTGCCCTCCTCAAACAAGGTATGACCCTAAGACAGATTATTGAGAATCTTTTAGGTGATTTAGGGTTAAATATCATCCCCGAGGAACAGCCAGTCAAATTTAAATGTCGTTGCACCTTCGACCGAGTACTAGGCGCTTTAAGGATGTTTGGTGAGGCGGAGTTGCGGGAAATGATCAATGAAGATCAAGGAGCTGAGGCAACTTGTCAATTTTGTTCGGAAATCTATCGCGCCGATCGCTTTGACTTAGAAAAAATTATCCTCAACCTACAAGAATCAGCTAAATCCTCGTAACCTCAAGAAGCTATATAGCGATCGCCAAAGCAATTATTGCTAAAATATCCAAATATCCATAGAAACTATAGGTGCAGCCAATGGTAACAGCAATTAAGCAGATGGGGACTGTCGGTAAAGATGGAAAAATTGAACTTTATACGCCAGAGTTGCTTGAAGGTACACAGGTTGAAATAATTCTATTGGTTAATAGTGAGGATGAACCAGATTATTTGCTTTCTACTTCGGCAAATCGCAAAAGGTTGTTAGATGCAGTTTCTAATATAGAAAAAGGGGAAGGTTTGATTACGATTTCGGCTGAGGAATGGCATGAAAAATATTGTATTTGAACCGCAAGCTTTTCAAGATTTCAATAATTGGGCTAGAGAGGATAAGAAGATTTATGGCAAAATCGTTAATCTGATTAGTGATAAATTACGCATTCCTTTTGATGGGATTAGTAAGCCTGAGCCTTTGAAATATGATCTAAAGGGATATTGGTCAAGGCGAATTTCGGATGAACATCGCTTAGTTTATAAAGTTAATGAAGATGCTGTGATCATTGTCGGTTGTAGATTTCATTATGAGAAATAGAGAGATAAATCAGCAATCGCTTAATTGCTTGCTGACAGGTTTATGAGTATGGCGATCGCTAGGGCAATAGTTGCTAAAATATTAGATATATCTAAATATCACAAATTTATGTTTAGAGACTCAAAGTTTATCAGCAGATCTCCCGATGTTATGGGTGGTACGACTGTATTTACAAATACCAGAGTTCCTGTACAAACGCTTTTAGATTATCTTAAAGCAGGAGAGTCTATTGATGATTTTTTAGATGGTTTCCCAACTGTAACTAGGGAACAAGTTATTTACTTTTTGGAAGAGTTAGGAAGAGCATTTTTTAGTGTGGCGGCGTAATATGAGGATTCTTTTGGATGAGTGTATTGATCGCCGATTCGCTAGAGAGATTATTGGCTATGAGGTGAAGACAGTTCCGCAAATGGGATGGGCAGGAGTTAAAAATGGTAAGCTTTTAGCTCTTGCTGTAGAAGAGTTTGATGTATTTGTGACGGTTGATCGCAATTTATCTTTTCAACAAAATATACCTCAGTTTGATATTGCTGTAGTGGTTTTGCAAGCACCATCAAATAGCTTAGCTGCGCTCAAGCCTTTAGCATCAAATCTTTTAGCGGTTCTGGATTCAGCAAATAAGGGTCAAGTTACAGTTGTGACAGAATGAGATCGCTAATTGCTTGTTGACAGGTTTATGAGTATGGCGATCGCTTGGAAGTATTAGAATAATTGAGAAAATTCATAATATAAGCAATTACTACAATGGCTAAATATAGCCAATTTCCTAGTGATGAAGAATTAGGGACTCTTTTGGAAGAAGAACCTGTGTACAGTGTGTATTGGGATAGTGAATCACTTGGGGCAGGTGCGGATCTTGAGCAGGTATATCGTTGGGGCGATAAATATATTGTTTATCTCAGCAGTGACGAAAACACAACGGTATACGCATCACTGCTAGAAGCAATCGAAAGTAATGAGCTATTCAATGTTGGTGCTGAAACGAAGGAGATCGATAGTTCAGAGTTATCATCAGATGAAATTGCTGGTCATCTACGCATAGTTAAAGGAAATCAGTGCAAAGTTCTTATAAATGGTGAACATTGGCAATCGTGTGAAACAGGCAAATTTCATAAGATTTGATACTAATTCCACATATGGTTAGTTATCAACAGCGTGCTTTTCTTTTCTTACATTCTCCATCAACTGAAATAACTTTTATCTCATCTTCAGTAAGTTCAAAGATTGCCCTTTGTCCAAACTTTTTAGCTAATTCACAAGCATCTTTTTGGCTCATACCTTCGACAGCAAAACTAGCCTCAGACCATGTTCCATTAGGAGACTCACCGAATACCTCTTCAAATTTTAGTTTGCGAGATACCAAAATAGACTGAAGACCACAGTGTCTTTTTTTATTCTCCTCAGGTGACAACACTTCTTCTAAAGGATTAGCTGCTGATATCACATAGATGGGGTAATTCATTGGCAAATTAGGCATGGCATTAGTTCCAGCCCAATTTTGCTCTGTATGTTTCACGACATGAGTTTCAGCAAACTTATCCCATACGTCATCTATGTCATCTTTGTCATTGATCAACTCTTCAACTTTTTTCAATAAAGAATCAATTTTCTCGATATAGTCAGTAGCTTTTTTTACACTGCCACCAGCCTTAGTTAGAATACTACGACCATGAGCAAGAGCATTTCGTAGCTCTCCCATAAAACCTGTATAGTTGTCAAACTGATTGTTTGAGGCAAATCCTAATTTGGATCTTAACGGTTTTTCCTTTTTGACTCTATTAATTATATTAGTAAAGCTCTCGCCGTGATCTATTGCTGCATCAGGCATTGGATCATTAGTGTATGACCCCAAAAGTCTTCTGAGTCCAGATTCCAACATCAAAAGATGAGACAACAAGTAAAAAGATACAGCAGGCTTACCCAAATCCTCTAGAGTAACGATTCCCTCTAGTACTACATTACCAGTGCCGACAAAAAACCATCCTCTTTCACTTAGTTCTTTTAGTGCATCTTTAATAAACTTACCTTTCTCAACGAATTTACTAGGGTCTATTGGTTTCATGCGATTTGCAATAATTTCTCCTTCAGCAAGATCTTTGAGATCTTTTTCTCTATCAATAAAGAAAGATTTTTCGCCATCTTTTTTCACAGGAACAATATTAAAATCATTGGCTTTCATCCAAGCAAGCACTTCTACAGCAAGATCTTCTGAATCAACATATTCCAATTCACTGTCCATAGTTGCAAAATGCTCAACATGAAGTGCATTCGCTAATTTGTCTAAATCTTTAAAGTGTCTGAACATAGTCGTCTTCCTTAAATTAATGAATGTTATTTTTTTGGAGTAAATCTTCTAGATCTTGCTGCATTAGTTGTCCAATACGTTTGCTTGGCGTTTTCTCTATCTCCATTACAAGGCTTACTGCCTGTTTGTGCCATTCTTCCTCTAGATTGGAGCAAGAAAATTCATCACGAGGCTTGTCCATCCTCCCCATAGCTGCTATGAAGCCTGATTTTGCTGGCAAGTTACGCTCAACTAGGCATTGAGAACCGCAGATGTTACATTCTAATGATTTATAGGCGTTTGGCTCAGTAACGAAAAGCCCATATCCTTGAGTTGGCATATATCCCTCTTAATTGAGAGTAGAAATAGAATCATAACAATATACTTACACATCATCTAAATTATCTTGTATAGTAAGCAGTACTTTTTTACTTGATGGCTATACAAAAAATTCCTAGAACGTGTGGTGATCGCTATTTGATTGATTTTTGAGATAGGCGATCCGATGGTTATGGAGATTAGATAATCACAATCAGGAGCTAAACCAATATGCAACCAATTCAAATAAAAGTAAACCTATCCCTTCCCTTTGAATCATTAATCGAAATGATGCAATCTTTAGGACTGCAAGAAAAAATTAGATTGAGAGATTTACTAGATCGAGAAATTAATGCTAGTCAAACTATAGAGACAGAAGACGATTCACCCATAGAAAGCTTTCAGCGCGGATGGGAAGATGCGATGAATGGCAGAACCAAACCAATTTCTGAACTATGGGAAGGAATTGATGTCGATTGATCCATTAGTTGAAATTAGATTCTCTGATGAATTTAAAAACAGCCTCCGTAAACTCGCCAAAAAATATTGCAGCATCCGCAAAGACATTCAGCCAGTTCTAGAGGATTTACAACAAGGTAAATTCCAAGGCGATCAAATTGCAAATATTGGCTATACAGTCTTTAAATTGCGGGTTAAAAATAGCGATAACCAAAAAGGGAAAAGTGCAGGTTATAGAGTGATTTATTATGTCAGAACTACTACATCCATTATTCTGATTACGATTTACTCAAAGTCTGAACAAGCAGATATATCAGCATCTGAAATCAAGCGTATCATCGAAAAAAATGAAAATCTGTAAATTAGTAACCTTAGAAAATCTTTACTAGAATCCTTATAATGGGTAAGGGGTTGATAAGATGTGGCGATCGCCTTATGATTGAAATTTAGCTTGATATTGAAGATGGGCGATCGCTAAAGCTGTGATGATATGCCAATGCTAAAATATTAAAAACTAGGAATATTACCATGCAATCATCCATTGTAGCGATCGTTAAGGACGGTAAAATTCAAATCCCCGAATCCTTATCTATTCCTGAAGGAACACAAGTATTAATCATCCCAATTCCTTTAAATAAAGAATCAAAAAATAATTTAGAGAATAAAGATGATTGGGACTATTTCGCCTTACAGAACCTCAATCAATGTTATGGAAATGACGAACCAGAATATACACTCGATTTGATTAAAGAATATAGCGATCGCTATGCAAGAAGCTAAAATCATCCTTACAGCCATACCTCAATTCAATGGCGAAATAAAAAATCGTCCTGCCCTTGTTCCGAGGGAAATGCCTAAATATCAAGATCTTTTAATTTGTGGTATTAGCACTCAACTGAAGCAATACATCCCCAACTTTGACGAAATTATCGCACCAACCGATATAGACTTTCGAGCAAGTGGGCTAATCAGTACATCTGTTATCCGTTTGAGCTTTTTAACCGCAATTTCCCATAAAAATGCGATGGGATCGATTGGAGAGATTTCACATGAAAGACATCGAAGACTCTTAGAAAACTTAAGTCAGTATTTGATAAAAAATGGAGCTTAGTGATCTGCTTGATATTTGGCTTGATATGAAATGGGCGATCGCACCCATTATCAAAATATCATTTCTATCCTGTCTGAAACCATGAGCGATATTAACCAAATTATCACCAAACATGGAGGCTTTCCCTTTGGGTAAAGAGCAATGAAATGGATACACAAAATTCTATCCTTAAAATTCGCAATCGCATCGACCAAATTGCTTTATCCCTACTTTAAAGATTCTCATTTTGACTTACCTATAATCTAGAGAATCTAATCCTAAAAAAGCAATAACACTTATTATGCTGCGCGAAATGTGAGTGATGGCAGTAGATTGAAAAGAGTTTACTGGCATTTAGGGCTAAAAGATAAAAATGCGGATAATAATAGTGATCTGCCTGAACCAGCGATCTTGGCTCAAGAGGCAATAGGTGAGTTGGAAGCAGCTCTGGCTGAGTTGCGAGGAATTTTGAAAGAGTTGGGTGAGGAAGTATCTATATAGCTATGGTGTTTAGAACAATGGAAAGTATCAAAGTACGAAAGCATATTAGACAAGATGGTATTCTTCATCTGGATATTCCTGTTGGTTTGACAGAGAGAGAGGTAGAGGTAACGGTGATTTATCAGCCCGTAAGTTTGGATAATGCCGATCAGGGAAAATCGTTAACACCTGTGTCTGTACCGTTGGAGAATCTTTATGGGGTTTGTGCAGACGATCCGATTATTCTTGACGATCGCGGCATATTAGAGAGCCTTGATGATGAACTTGTTAGAGCTTTTGACTAAAAATGCGTTATCTGTTGGATACTAATGCTTGTGCAGCGTATTTTAATGGTCGGTCAAGTGCAATACGCGATCGCTTAATTTCGACACCCATTGAAGATATGGCTGTATGCTCTGTTGTCAAGGCTGAGCTATTTTATGGTGCAATGCGAAGTAATAATCCAACTAGAACATTGGAACATCAACAAGACTTTTTAGAGAGATTTATCTCATTACCTTTTGGGGATGATGCGGCACTTTTATTTGGTCAAATTCGAGCGATTCTGGCTAGTGCAGGAACTCCGATTGGTGCTTATGATTTACAGATTGCAGCGATCGCTTTGGCAAACAATCTAATTCTGGTAACACATAATACAAGGGAGTTTGAGCGTGTGGATGGGGTACGACTTGAAGATTGGGAGATAGTAGCATGAATAAAGAAGAAATTTTTATAATTTAATCGTGAAAATTTTGTAAAAAGCGATTGCTGAGATAAACTAAACACTAGCGTAACATTGAGGAGAAGTGAGTATGAATCAAATCACTTTACAAACGATGAAACCAGATGTGATCAAGAAACTTCAGAATCTTGCGCGATCGCATCAGCGCACTTTGGAGGAAGAAATCACGGTGATTTTAGAGAATGCTGTGCTTATTGATCGGGGCGTAGATTTGATAGTAGAAGAGCGTCAAGAATCTAAAATGTCTGATTTTTGGAAGGGTTTGCAAAAATTTAGGTTGACAATCGAAAATGATGGATTGAGATTTACTGATGATGATTTTGCAGATTTACGCGATCGCAGTGTTGGAAAAGAAATCATTTTATGAGCTTTCAGGAATTCAGTTGTGAAAGTTCGATAGAATAACACGAGTTCGGTTAAAATTACCTAAGTGTAATTCTCGAATCTTCCGCGATTATGTCCTTGGAAAATTTTCAAACTGAAATTTCTCGCTTAGTAGTGGAATCTGAGCAAATGCGGCGATCGCTACTGGAAGGCAAACCAGAAGATGCCACCAAAAGCCGTTTACTAGAACCTTTACTGAATGCATTGGGATATACGCCCGAATGTCGCACTCCAGAAGGGAAAATCAAGAGTTTAATTCGGACAACGACATGGGTTGATTATTTACTCAAGCCCGAAGTTACTGCTAGACCTGTTTTGATGTTTGAGGCAAAAAGTCTTTGGGATAAAGATATTTGGGAAACGAATAAAAAGCAGGTTTTAGATTATTTGCGCGATTATAGTTTGGACATCGCCAATGAACAGCCTGTATTGTGGATTGTTTTATCTAATTTTCGGGAATGGCATATATTGCGATTGCAGGATAAGAACCCATTTTGGCAGTTTAAGATTGAGGATTTGCAAAACGATCCTGAATTACGCGATCGCCTTTATAGTTGCCTAGCTAGAGAGAACTTACGGGGCAATCGTCTCGAAGCGTATTACACCGAGAATACGAGGGAAGGCTTAGGGGCGAGATTTTTGGCGGATTTGAAGATTTGGCGGGCGATTTTAGCTAATGGCATCAAAGTATCGCAACCTGAACTCGGTTTAGACAAAATTAGAGAAGCATCGCAAGTAATTCTGAATAGATTTCTATTGATTCGACTGCTAGAAGCCTTTAGCTCGGAAATGTATTATAACTACTTAGGAAGAATTTATTACAATTGGCAAGAAACTTTTCCAGATTTACCATTTATTGATGAGCTTCGTAAAGGATTTCAAACTACTTGGATTAATTACAATACAGAACTTTTTCATTCTTCATGGGTTGATGATTTAGATATTGATAGTGAGTATTTAGAGCCAATAATTATTGTTAATGCTGTACCACGAGATGGACTGCTTTATTCTATTACTGGGACTTTGACGGAATATCGTTCGATCTATAACTATGATTTTACAACTTTAACTCAAGATATTTTAGGGACTGCCTATGAACAGTTTTTGGCTCATGAGTTAATCGAAGATGGTTCTAGGGTAAAAATTCTTGAAAATCAGAAAACGCGCAAACGAGAAGGTGTTTTTTATACGCCTGAATATGTTGTGCGACGGATTGTCTATCAAACTTTACAGCCTTT
>CASBQR010000138.1 GCA_949127865.1 Synechococcales cyanobacterium PMM_0082 | reverse complement strand
TAATGCACGAAAGAAATGCACACAACTTCCCTCTTGATCTAGCTGCTGTAGAAGTAGCTCCTGTTGCTCTAACTGCACCTGCTATTAATGGTTAATCTCTAACTGTTCAACAATCTATTTTTTTTGGGAGTCTATTAAGGCTCCTTTTTTTGTCTTTATCTAATATACTTTTGGGATTAATAAATAGGTGGTCTCTCCCCATTATTTTGATTTCATAAACATCACCATCCTCAGTTCTAAATGGGGTGAGGGCAATCAAAAAAATAGGTAAATAAACTACCAATTACTTCATCGGAAAATAGCCATCCTTCAGGCTGGGTTAAATATAGGTGAGTGGGAGAGATAGTAACCCAATGGGGAGAGTAAGCTTCTAACTGCGGTATAGTTTCCTGAATCGATGCCGATCCAAACCTATTAATTAGATGCTCAAAGCTTATGCCCTGTGCCAACCTTAATCCCTGCATTAAAGTATCAAAAAGTGCCTCGCGATCGCTAATTTGGGGCGGATTAATGGGAGAATTTCCCTGCGTCCATGCTTCGACCATTGCCAAATACTCCCGCATTTTCTGAGGGCGATCTATACGGTATTGATTGATGTAACTTGTAGCACCCATGCCTGCGCCATAGAAGGGTTGATTGTGCCAATAGATTAAATTATGACGGGATTGATAGTTGGGTAGAGCGTAGTTAGAAATTTCATAGTGGTTATAACCTGCTCCTTGTAAGCGATCGCGCGCCATTAGATACATTTCTACGGTAGATTCATCATTAGGCAGAGGGTTGACTCCTGCTCGATAGCGTTTATTAAAGGCAGTGCTAGGCTCAATCGTCAGGTCATAGACAGCAATATGTTTGGGTTCGAGGGCGATCGCTTGACTTAAGGATTCTTGCCATTGTGAGAGCGTTTGCGTCGGTAAACCTGAAATTAAATCTAGGCTAAAGTTATCTAATCCCGCTTGTTTCGTCGCCGCCACTGCCTCATAAATCTCTGTAACGCTATGCCCTCGTCCACATAAATCTAATAGTTGATCTTGAAAGGCTTGCGCTCCAATACTAATGCGGTTTATGCCTAGCGATCGATAAGCTTTAACACTTTCTACTGTCACCGTACCTGGATTAATCTCTATACTGATTTCGGCATTATTAGCGATCGCCCAATAGCGATTAATAGTTTGTAATATCTCATCAATTTGGCAAGGTTTAAGCAGCGATGGAGTACCGCCACCAAAAAAAATAGTTTTAAGTGCCGCTGTATATGGAAATGATTCTTTAGCAATTAGGGCAATCTCTTGACACAACACCTCTACATAATGCTCTTGCAACTCAGTTTTCCCTGTCGTAATAGCAAAATCACAATAAAAACACTTCCTGCGACAAAAAGGAATATGAATATAAAACCCCTGAGGCTCAAGGTTACAGATATTTGGAGATATTAGGGGCAATGCCATCATAGCTATTGAGCTGGATTGGGGAATATAGATCCAAGATAATCTGAGGCTGGGATAAATGCTACGAAAAATCAGTTAAATGACCAGATTTTAGGTAAACTAGGATACTGATTAAAATCTATACACATTTTTAAGGTTGACTGTCCGGAGAAGTTATGGCGCAAATGTATTACGACAACGATGCAAATCTTGATTTTCTGAAAACTAAAAAGATTGCCATTATTGGCTACGGCTCCCAAGGACACGCCCATGCCCTCAACCTCAAAGATAGCGGCTTAGATGTAATTGTTGGTTTATATAAAGGTAGCCCTTCATGGGAAAAAGCTGAAAGCGAAGGCTTAACCGTAAAAACCGTAGCTGATGCCTCTGCGATCGCTGATTTTATTATGATCTTGCTACCCGATGAAACCCAAAAATCGGTTTTCGCCCATGACATTGCCCCAAATCTCAAGGAAGGGGATGTTTTAGCCTTTGCCCATGGTTTTAATATTCACTTTGCCCAAGTTGTCCCGCCCAAATTTGTGGATGTAGTAATGGTGGCACCCAAAGGACCTGGACATCTAGTTAGACGGGTATTTACTCAAGGGCAAGGCGTTCCTGCTTTATTTGCTATATATCAAGATGCTTCAGGACATGCTCGCGATCGCGCTATGGCATACGCTAGAGGTATTGGTGGCACCAGAGCAGGGATTTTAGAAACCTCCTTCCGTGAAGAAACCGAAACTGACCTATTTGGCGAACAAGTGGTATTGTGCGGTGGCTTAAGTGCATTGATCAAAGCTGGATTTGAAACCCTTGTCGAAGCTGGTTATCAGCCTGAATTGGCATACTTTGAATGTTTGCACGAAGTCAAGCTGATTGTCGATCTCGTGGTTGAAGGTGGCTTGGCAAATATGCGCCATAGTATCTCTAATACTGCCGAGTATGGTGACTACACTAGGGGCTACAGAATCATTACCGATGATACTAAAGCCGAGATGAAGAAAATCCTGACGGAAATTCAATCAGGACAATTTGCCCGAGAATTTGTCTTGGAAAACTTAGCGGGCAAACCTGGATTTACTGCCATGCGCCGTCGTGAAGCTGAACACCCCATTGAATCTGTTGGTAAAGAACTTAGAGCGATGTTTAGCTGGTTAAAAAAAATCTAACGCGATACAAACCCTCATCCCCCAGCCCCTTCTCCCAAGACAGGAGAAGGGGAGCAAGAAATCATCAAAGTCCCTCTCTCGCTCTGGGAGAGGAATTTAGGGTGAGGGCAATCTCTAGTTAAGTAGTTATTGTTTTTCTATAAGGATTTATTGTTAGAATGGGGGGCGATCGCTAAGCTCTCCATTTTTATTAGCTAAAACCAGTGTCAGAAACTCCTAAATCTCCCCAAAAGCTTGATCCTATAGTTGTAGAACGTATTAAGTTGCGGGCTAAACAAGAGGGTATATCTGTAGCAGAAGTCATTGAAAAGGCAATTTATTTTTACCTTGATAACCCTGATATGTACGTTAAAAATACTGAAATAGATGATCGAATTGCTCAGGCGATCGCCCCAATTCAAAGAGAAGTAGCCATGTTGCGGGCAGAACTCAGTGAATATGGGCAATTCCGAGGTATAGATCACCCCACCTACAAACCGCAGCATCTCGTGCGGGAAATGTATAACGACTAAGAATAATTAATGCTTCATCCCCTGCGACCCATAGCCGTAGATTTGTTTGCTGGAGCAGGAGGTATGACCCTTGGCTTTGAGCAGGCAGGATTTGATGTACTAGCTGCGGTGGAGATCGATCCAATTCACTGTGCTATTCATAAGTTTAACTTTCCCCATTGGTCTGCAATTTGCCAGAGTGTTACAGATATATCTGGTCAAGAAATTAGATCTAAATCAAATATAAAGGATGCAGAAATAGATGTGGTGTTTGGCGGCTCACCTTGTCAAGGATTCTCATTAATTGGTAAACGGGCTTTGGATGATCCTCGTAATACCTTGGTTTCGCATTTTATGCGTTTAGTCACAGAGTTAAATCCCAAGTATTTTGTTTTAGAAAATGTTAAAGGTCTAACCATTGGCAAACATCGGCAGTTTTTAGCAGAAGTGATTGAGGAGTTTGAGTCCCATGATTTTAAAGTACTGAGAGATTATCGGGTTTTGAATGCTTCCCACTATGGTGTTCCCCAAAGCCGCGATCGCCTGTTTTTAATTGGTTGTCGTCAAGGTCTAAATCTTCCCAGTTATCCAGTCCCAATTACCAAACCGCCACAGTTAGGAAAGAATCCTTCACAGGAATTAATTAATTTACCTACTTGTCCTACGGTCTGGGAAGCGATCGCCGATCTTCCTATAGTTGAAAACTATCCTGAGTTAATGTTACAGGACGCTTGGAGTGCCGAATTTGGTGAATGCATTAGCGACTATGCTAGAACGATGAAAGGGTTAATTAATGCTAGTGATGACTATTCCTACTCCCGACAGTGGCATCCTCAACTTTTAACATCTAGCCTCAGAACTAGGCATTCCCCAGAATCTGTAGAACGGTTTCAGAATACTGACCATGGCAAAGCCGAATCGATTAGTCGATTTCATAAATTAAACCCCAAAGGCATCTGTAATACGCTCCGAGCAGGAACACCAAGTAATCGCGGGGCTTTTACTTCTCCTCGTCCCATTCATCCCTTCACTCCTAGGTGTATTACAGTGCGGGAAGCAGCAAGATTGCATTCCTATCCCGACTGGTTTCGCTTTCACTCGACTAAATGGCATGGTTTCCGCCAAATTGGTAACTCGGTACCACCATTATTGGCAAAGGCATTAGCCGTAGAGTTGATCAAAGTATTAAATATCCAACCAACTAAACCTAAAAAAGAATTGCCACCTGGACAAAAAGAATTACTTCAAATAAAAATGATGGCTGCCGCAGATATGTTTGGCGTAGATCGCCATATAATTCAACCCAGAATCAGGCATAAGGCTACTCCCAATTCCCGTAAAGTATTAATCACTAAGTTACCATCCTTGCAGTAGCGTTGACATCCTCACCGACCTAAATGACAGTGATTCCTAAGATTCACAACTTTGGTTTCTGTTTCCTTCCCTTTCAGGTTTTTCGCAACTGCCTCCACTCTCAAGGAGTTTTTCGGTCTTATGTTCGCTCGGCAGACTTTAGGCTTAAGCCTTCCCGCAAGCCCTGCGGTATTCAAAAGTTATTTGTTTACTAAGAGCTTGGTTATCGCCCTTAACTCAACTAGTACAATATAAAGCCGTCCTGAAGGACAGGGTTTCAACCCATTTCCCTGATGATTAAATCAAGTAATTTTCACAATGAATGTAGGTTAAATTATTTGGAGCGATCCTACTCACTAATTCTTGCTTTGCCATTGACGATACCACTGGGCTAATTTGGCTGGTTTAACACCCCACAGGTAGCCCAAAATCATGATTTGGTTAATTAAAGTTGTCGAAAAAATTCCCAGCTTTTGCCAGCGTCGCCCTGAGGTGGTCACAGTTAAAGGAGAAATTGTAATTCTGCCCTGTTTTTTGAGTCGCAGCATGATCTCGAAATCCTCCATAATTGCTAAGTTGGCAAATCCTCCTAACTTCTGAAATCTTGCCGTATTGATAAAAATAGCTTGATCGCCGTAGGGCATTTGCCATAGTTGAGATCGCCTATTTACACCCCATTCCACTAAGCGCAATCCCCAGCCTTTTCCTGCAATTTTAAGTTTAAACGCCCCTGCTACCGTTGCGGGTTTAGCCAAAATTGAGCAAATTTCTAGATCGAAGTTCGGGGGTAAAACCGTATCACCATGTAAAAATAATAAAATCTCACCCCTAGCTTCACTAGCACCCAGATTCATTTGCTTTGCTCTTCCCGATGCTCCTGTAATTAGTTTTAATTCTGATACTTTTGTTTGAGTTTGAGCGATCGCCACGGTTTGATCAGAACTTCCCCCATCCACAATAATTACTTCAATATCTTTGGCATAGGATAAGGTTTCTAGGACTAAAGGTAAATTTTCCGCTTCATTCAGTGTGGGAATAATAATTGAAATTCTGGGCTTACTAACTTCATATTTAGTTTTTACCTGCTGCCATACCCTTACATCTTGAGCAGTATCGACATCGCTTAGGGTCGGCAACAAAAACTGACTCATACCCAAGGTTTTGGCAATATCTATGGTCTGGGCGAAGACAGCCGAAGTACTCCACGGAATATTTATAAAAAGCTGAGGGACACATTGTCGTAAGCCAATTAAATAATAGCCGCCATCGGTAGCAGCACCTAGTACCAAGTCACGATCTTGCAGTTGCGTAAACCCTTGATTCAGAATTGTGGCATCTAGTTCGGGGCAGTCTGTGCCAATGACGATCGCCCCTTTACTGCCATGGTCTATAGCGGTTTGGATAGCGTAAATCAGGCGATCGCCTAAGGTCTCCCCCACTTGCATTTGATAATTTACATCATCTCCTAACCATGCTTGCATTTCCGCCTTTGTCCCACCCGTAAACCATACTTCGATGTCGATATTCCGGATTAATCTAAGGGTTCTAGCTTGCTTGAGCGTAAATTCTGCCAATTGCCTATAAATATCGGTGGCAGCTTCCGCCCCGAGATCTGGAATTAAACGGGTTTTCACCTTCCCAATTTCAAGATAGCGCGCAAAAATGATTAGGCGTTCGGGAGTTGCGATCAACTAAAATGTCCTCAAAATCTATAGCTGGTTTCATCTATCTCTAAATTACGCACTCTAGGGGAGTTTTGGATCAAATGCAAAATTTAGTTTTATTAGGTGGTGGTCATAGTCATGCGATCGCCTTAAAATTCTTAGGATTAAATCCGCAAATTCGGTTGATTTTAATTTCCGATGTGCTTGAGGCTCCCTATTCAGGAATGTTACCGGGGCATATCGCAGGTTTTTATAGTCATCAAGAATGCCATATCAATTTATCTAAACTAGCAGATTTTGCCAAGGCGGATTTAATTCACGATCTCGCAGTGGGTTTAGATCTAAAAAATCAATTAGTTATTTGTCAAAACCATGCTCCCATTAGCTTTGATTGGTTGTCCATCGATATTGGTAGCACTCCTGCCGCTAATTTAATTTCTGGAGCCGAACATACAATTCCTGTTAAACCTGTACCCCAGTTTTTAGAGGCTTGGCAGAGTTTTTTAGATCAGAGCATTAATAGCGATCGCCCGATCAAAATCGGCATTGTCGGGGGTGGGGCGGGTG
>CASBQR010000137.1 GCA_949127865.1 Synechococcales cyanobacterium PMM_0082 | reverse complement strand
GGTCTCAAGTGTATTAAAATTAGAAGGTTGAAAAGGAAAAAGGTTTCCCTTGAGGGGGTGTAGAAGATTTCCCTCCCATCGCCATCCATGAACAAGAATGATAGATTTTTCCAAAGTGGTTATGATATCAACTACGTAACACTAACGCTAGCAGTATAAAAAGTCTAGACACATTTAAACAATAGATCTGGTTAAGTTTTTAATATCATAGGATCTAATGAAGTTACGAAATCTATTAACCTCTTCTGATTCTAAGTATTTTTCACTTTCATTACTCATATCCCATAAGCGTAAAGCCCTATTTGCAGCAACCCTTGGTAATTCTATTCTGAGAACGATACAACCATCACGCAACTCTTTAGTGGATAAGTCTGCTAATGAATATGCAAGAATTCTTGACAGCTTGATTTTAAAATCATTTTCTTGAAAGGCTTTAAAATCACCTTCCATATTGAAACGTATACAACTTTTCAGATCTTTTAATTCTCTGTTCAGCCATTTTTTATTTACAGTGTTATCTATAGTCTGCATAGTAACTCTTTACAATTTATACCCATATATTAACCTTAAATAAATGTAAAACTGTTAAGCCTAATACATTTTATAGTCCAGAGACAGGAATATGGTTTATAGACGTTTTGAGTCCGATCGCCAATATTGCTTAAATAATGCCTACTGGTTCGATTGAATTAATTAAGGTTAAGTCATGAGTGATAATCGAGTTATTGATAGGGTTAAAGAAATCTTTGCCATAGGCGATCGCCGACATGCTGAACAGGGTAAGACTGGATCGGTTCATTTAAATGAATTACTAACTCCCGAAGAAGCCAATGAACTATCAAAGCTTTTAAATTCTCTACCATCAAAAAAGCGTACTGAATCTTTCTAAATCAGCTTAAATAATCAAAAATTGCTAGGATGGGGTAGCTAATTCCCCATTTTTGTTTATTTTTAACCTATGCTCAACCAACGTATTCAAACATTTTACGATTCTTCTTCAGGTATATGGGAGCAGGTGTGGGGAGAGCATATGCACCATGGTTTTTATGAATTAGGTGAGGGTGCTTATAAGGATCGAAAACAGGCACAGATTGACTTAATTGAAGAGTTGCTTAATTGGTCGGAAGTTGCAAATTTAGAATTTAAAGGCGAAATTTTAGATGTAGGCTGTGGAATTGGTGGTAGTTCTTTATACTTGGCACAAAAATTTCCAGCATCCCAAGTTACAGGAATTACCCTAAGTCCAGTTCAAGCAAATCGGGCTAAAGCTAGAGCCGAAGAGTTTGGATTACAATCTAGGACAAAATTTCAAGTTGCCGATGCTTTGTCAATGCCTTTTGAGAGCGATCGCTTTGATTTAATTTGGTCTCTGGAAAGTGGCGAACATATGCCCGACAAATCAAAATTTTTAGCAGAATGTTTACGCGTCCTCAAACCCAATGGCAAGTTGATTTTTGCGACATGGTGCCACCGTGAAACCGCATCAAAACCCTTAAATATTAATGAAAAACAACATCTTCAAAGAATTTATGATGTGTATTGCTTACCCTTTGTAATTTCTTTATCTGAATATGAAGCGATCGCCCGTGATTTAGGCTTTCAAGATATCCGCACTGTTGATTGGTCAAAAGAAGTAGCACCATTTTGGGATCGAGTAATTGAATCCGCCTTTAGTCTTAAGAATATTTTGGGTGTAATTCAAGCAGGCTTACCAACCATTGTTGCCACCACATCGCTACGGCTAATGTCTAGGGGCTATAGCCGAGGTTTAGTTAAGTTTGGGGTGCTTACTGCTCAAAAAAGTAGTTAAAAGTAAGCTCCCAACTTAGACTGTAGTTAACCTAACCAAGAACCAATATCCGACTCTGAATTAGACTTAGGCATGGGTGGATAGAAATACTTTTCAGCAGGGGCAGAAGTTATAGCCAGTTGATTAGCTTCAGTTAATTTTAGAATTACAGCTTTAGCTTCGGCAAAATCATGTTTTAGCTTTTCAGTTGTACTTAGTTCTGTTTGAAGGTTAACAATATGTTTCTTCTGATCTAGAAGTTCTTCCTTCAGGCGATTAATTTCGCTTTGTAAGGCATCTTCTCGATGTTTACCTTCGAACAAAACATCTTTTAACTTGTCAGCGCTCGCATCTAATTCAACCTTACTAGCTTCTTCTGGAGTCATTTCAGTGGTAGCTTCAGATTCATCAGAGGGCTTTTGTGCCTCCTTACGCAATAAATCGGGCAGGCTTTTTTTTATAGTCATACATTTCTCCAATCTTCTAATATTTCAGCAATTACATTCCTGTAGTCTGCCTCAGCGTCACGGGCATTTCTACCGCGCCATTGCGAAATTGGCATTCCTTCCAGTGTAGCTTTTTCGTGTGCCTTATATGCGCGGATAAAAGTATTAAAAGAGGGAATACCCAATTCTGATAAAGTAGCTTGAGCCTCTCTAGCCTCTGCTAAGCCACGGGAATTTACCCTAGTTAATAGAACCCGATGCGCGATCGCCGAAGGAGCTACAACAGTCTTTACGGTATGAATCAGGGCGGTTAAATCCATAGGGGCAGGAGGTGTGGGTAAGATTAAATAGTCAGCGATCGCCACCACCGAGGCTAAAGTCTGAGAAGTCAACGCTGGGGCTGTATCCACCACAATTAGGTTATACCCTGTAACTGATTGTAAATTTTTAAGGAGTTGGGGATTAGTTTCTTGAGACAGATCAAATCCCATACTTTTTCCACTTTGTTCAACCCACCATGTGGCTGAAGCTTGGGGATCGGCATCAACTAAAAGTACCGACTTTTGCTCAGCGAGCATTGCCGCTAGATTGATGGTTGTTGTAGTTTTTCCTACTCCACCCTTACCATTTAAGACAACTAAAATCTTGGGAACATTCACACTAATTCTGGTTTCAGGAAAAATATATTTAGTTAATGAGTCTAGCAGTTACTGCCCATGAGCTTATCAACTTGTCTACATAATTCATTAATAGTAGTCGAGTTATCTAAAATAAAATCGGCGATCGCTACTTTTTGAACCATCGACATTTGACTAGCAATACGAATTTGAGCAGATTGAAGATCTAGGTGATCTCTCTGCCTTAGTCTTTCTATTTCTAGTTCAGGATCGCAACTAACCACCCAAGTTTCAGTCACAAGCTCTTGCATTTCTGATTCAAATAGTAAAGGAATCACCATTACCACTGATTTGGGGCTGTGGGATTTTGCTTCTAATTGCAAGCGATCGCGCACATAGGGGTGAATTTGACTTTCTAGCCACTTGCGCTCAGTGGGGTTATTAAAAATAATTTCTGCTAACTTTCGGCGATTAAGAGTGCGATCGCTATCAAAAATACTCAAACCATATCGTTCTTCTAAAACCTTAAGAAATTGCGGAGTAATGGCAGCTCTTGCATATATATCTGCATCTAAAATTGGCAGATGATATGCACTATGCAAATAATTAGCTACAGTTGTCTTTCCCGTTGCTATCCCCCCTGTCAAGCCAATAATCCGTTGCTCCATGTTTGTCTCTCATCCCCCCTCAGTTTACAGCTATTGATGAATTGCGGTAAGCCCTTAGTGGATTATAATCAATATAAAGAAAAGTACGGAAACGATTAGCTATGAAGCATTTGCAGGTCAGTAGACAGCGTAAAAATTTTGTAGTTATAACCAACAGTTTGGTAGTTTGCTAAATCAGTATTGATACTTTATGGAGATTAGTTGTGCGCGAGATTGTACCTGAGATCCTTGCAGAAGATGATTGGGAAATAAATTGGGCTAGCGATCGCCTTCAAAATTACTGCAAACAACATAGTTCTCGGCTAACTCAATTTGACATCGAAAGGATTAATAATCTCCAAAATAAGCTTAAATCTTATGAGTTTGAAATCGCAGTTTTAGGAATATCTTCCTGCGGCAAGACGGCACTAATAAATGCTATTCAGGGCAAAAAAAAATGGCTGATTAGTCCCAAGCATGACACAACTGCCGATTTCCAGAGTTTAGATCTATATCAAGCCCCAAAAGTCCAAATTAAGCTAATCGACACCTCAGGACTAGATGAAGTTACGGGTGAGTTAAGAGCAGAAATGGCGATGAAAGTAGCACAGCAAGCTGATTTAATTCTATTCGTCACTGCGGGAGATATAACTCGCTTAGAACTAGAGGTGATTTCTCAACTTAAACAAACCTACAAACCAATTTTATTAGTATTTAATAAATTTGACCTTTATCCCCAAAGCGATCGCCAGCTAATTCATGCCGCCCTCCAAGATCAAGATCTGCAAAATCTTATTTCTCCAGAAGAGATTATTTTTACTGCTGCTAACCCCTTGCCCCGTCGAATTCGTAGGGAATTTAATAATAGCAGCGAAGAAGCTTGGGAAAGTTTAACACCTGATATTAAAGCCCTTAAGCAGAAAATTTTAGATATCCTCAATCATGATGGTCGGGGACTACTGGCAATTAATACCATGCGATCGCTTCTAGCCATTCATAGAGATTTAATCCAGACCCAACTAGAGAAATTTATAGCCAAACGGACTATTGCTAGTGGAGTATTTATAGTTAAAGCGATCGCTATTATCATTACGCCCATTTCCGCCCTAGATTTTGGACTGAGTATTCTAATTGATACTAGTTTGATGGTTGGAGCGATCGGGCTTTTAGGTTATATCCGATTAGGACAAGGTATAGTTTTCAGTGTGATCAATGCCATGGTTTTGATCAGTATTCCCAATCAATTTGCCCAAATTGCATGGCTAGGAGTTGCTACTCCTTGGTTACTAGAGTGGCTATGGCAAGATTTACAAAAACCCCATGCCCTCAACCAATTCATTAAAAAGTTACAAATGAACTATCCCCAAGATTCAATGCTCCAAAGGCTAAAATTTAAGTTTTAAAGCTTACAAGGTCCTTTTTTACCATTTGGGCAGATTGTTTGATCAGTAGTTTTGGGTTTGTGCTTGTTCCAAGTAATTGCCATAAAGTTAGCTCCTATTAGATTTGCACCTACGAAATTTACCCCCGTTAGGTCAGCACCAATAAAACTTGCTCCTGTTAAATCGGCATTTGCAAAATTAACCCATCTTAATTTGGCATTATTAAAGTTAGATTTTTTTAACTGAGCCGAACCAAGAAAAAATCCATCTAAGTTTTGCCTACTTAAATTTCTACCTACTAAGGGTTTGTTCACAATCTGCCACATTGATAAATCTTTTTGGCTTAGTCTAGTTTTTTGGGGATCCTGTAACTCAATCTGACTATCTCTAAGATTTACAGCTCTAAGATTAGCTCCAATAAAGTTGGCTCCCTTAAGATTAGCTCCGTTGAGACTGGCATTATTTAAGTTAGCCTTTTTGAAGTTAACATTTTTAAGAATAGCGTTATTAAAATTTACTCGTTCTAAATTTGATCCTTCAAAGTTCATACCCGATAAATCTTTAGTACTGGCATCTTTAAGTAATTGTGATTTTAGCCCTAACTCCGTTACACCTCTTTGCACAAATGGAATTGAATACAACGCAAATAATCCACCAATAGAGGCGATCGCTATAATTGGCAGCTTAAATCTTTTCCATACTTGGATTTTAGAAATCTTACTAAAAGCAGGCTTAAGATCAAAGGTCGGCTTGGTTTGAATTTCAGAAATCTGCGTATCATTTTCCGTAAATGATTCAGGCGGGTTATAGTTCCAAATAGCTGTGGATTCTACTTCTTCTTCATCTAAGTCCACCACAATTTTTTCAGACGAATTCCAAACTGGAGGAGATTTAGGTTGAGGTTTACTTTGAATATTTTGGTTAAGATTTGTCCAACTAAATTCATCGCTTTCACAAATTTCGGCAGCAAGTTGGTCAAAATGATAACTAGGCTTTGGGTCTTCAGAGGGTGGTTCTTGATTTGGTTGGGCAGCATTATACTTCCCAATTAATTCTTCATTAGGTCTAGACAGATGGGGATTTTTCTTGGATTGGACTTTTCTGGGTGGCAAAACGGGTAATGGTGGCAGAGGACCTGACTCATCACTGGAAGTTGGGGGACTAAATTTAACTGCTTCGGCTTTTACAGGTGTTGGGGCAGAGATAGGGGCAGAGATATTAGTTAAAGATATTTCATTGCTTAAATTTCCACTTAAACTACCAGATACATCTGCATCATCTTGAGATAAGTCTATGCCTGTAAGCTCGGCGATTTTAGCAGCACTTTCTTCCCATTCTTTCATAAACTCAGTGTTTACTTCGTCGCTTACCCATGCCTCTGACACAGCATCATTGGAGATAGGTAGATTAATAGGTACTTCCCAATCAGGAGCTATAACTTCTGGAGTAAGTTCTTGTTCCCAATTTGGGTAATCTGATGTCTCTGTATTTGAGGTTGATTCTTGATCTAATAAATAATTCCAGCCTAGTTCAGGTTGCTCAAAATTAAAGTCATTACTATCTTCCCCATTTGCAGAGATCTCAGGCACCAAAAACTCTGGAGCCGTAAATGCTGAGTCTTCCAAAAATTCTTGATTTTGGTTCTCTAGACTATTATCTTCGAATGGGTCAGAAGCTTGAGTTATCAGGACTTGAGCATTATTATTTTGGTTGGCTATGGCAGCATTAAGCTCTTCATCACTAAGAGCAACTAGCTTTTCCCAATCAGATGTATCTTCAAAATCATTCATTTGCTTATTAACTGACTTGATAGGTTAATACTAATGGTAGAAATACCCTAATCATTGCTAATGTTAATATAACAGGTGAATATATTTAGTGTGAAATTGCTTGAATGGGATTACTGCAAAATTCTATACATAGTTGCCTTTTATCTTTTGTTGTGACATTTATCCCGATTACAGGGGCGATCGCTCAAAATGTCACCAATCCAAATTCCGAACCTAACCCTAGCATATTAGTCAAAGGTCTTGAAAAGCATTGGGCAAAAAGTTTTATTCAAGGGCTGGCAAACCGTAATTTAATTAGCCCTGATCAGAGTTTTCAACCCGATCAAAAGGTTACTCGTGCCGAATTTGCGGTTATTATTGATCGCTCATTTCCATTTAAACCTGCCATCAGACAAGCGATCGCCTTTAACGATATTCCTTCTAATTTTTGGGCAGCTTCATCAATTCAAAATGCCTATGTCAAAGGATTTTGGAGTGGCACAGATTTGAAGTCTTTTCGCCCACAGGAGTATCTCACTCGATCTCAGGCGATGATGGCAATAGCCAATGGGTTGAACTTACCTATAAATTTAAAACAAGATCCTAAAAGGTTTTTATTCTCGATTTATACCGATGCTGCCCTAATTCCCCAAGCAGCGATCGCCTCTATAGCTACCCTGACCGAAAAGCAAATTATTGTTAACTATCCTAATATCCGTGAACTCAATCCCAATGCTCTAATTACAAGGGCAGAGTTAGCTGCTTTAATTTATCAATCTCTAGCTCATTCAGGACAACTACCAAAAATTAGCTCTAATCTAATTGCTAGTAATAGTTTATTGAACGCAAATAATCAAAACATAGATGTCGCTGCTAAAGGAATTATCACCCACCTAAAAGTTAGCTTAAGGCGCAGAGAGGTAGTAGCATACCAAGGAGATAAAAAACTTAAAACCTATCCTCTAGGTGTAGGCAAAGCAGGATGGGAAACTCCTACTGGCTCCTATCGAGTTAAACAAATTATTCGTAATCCAGATTGGAAAAATCCTTTTACAGGGGATGTGATTAAAGCTAAGGATCCAGATAATCCTTTAGGTGGCTTTTGGATTGGTTTTTGGACAAACGGCAAAGAGTGGTCTGGGTTTCATGCCACATCCCAAAGAAATTCTGTAGGCAGGGCATCTTCCCACGGTTGTTTAAGAATGTACAAAGAAGATATTAAAGCTATATTTTCTTTGGTTACTCCTGCCACAATCGTCGAAATCAAACGTTAAAATTCTTAAAAAAGTGATAATTCTTTGAGTTTTGGCAAGCTCATAATATTGGCATCATTGGTATTGACTTTCAGGAAATGATGTGTTAGTAGCAGACCTACAATTGTCCAAGTTTGGTAAACTCTTGCCTGTTGACCGATCCAAACCCCATTAGGTCCATCAAAATATTCTGCCCACTTTTGTTCGGGTAATCTTTGCAGCATTAGTTCATAATTATTGTGCAGAAGTGTATTCATCACCTGCTCGTCCGCCTCGGAATGAAAATATTGCTGATTATGCCTTAACGTGGCGATCGCAAAGAACCAAAATAAACAGGGCCAATGCCCCCCATTGTGATAGCACCAAGGTAAATTTTTGCGATCGTATCCAGTTTTTTTACGCCATTCATCACTTTCTAGAGGCGGGTGACAGATGCGTAAAGGCATTTGGGCAAATAGACTAACTTGATTTTGGTGCATAAGCCGAAAAAGCGATCGCTGCTGAGTGGGACTAATTACATCAAAAATGGCACCAAGGCAATTGCCCAAAGTAAAAAACCGAAAATCAGGTCTACCTGTACGGATATTTCCGACTAAATAGCCACCTTGATCGCCTAGCCAATCTTGAAGCCAGTGCGGAATACTCTCAGTTTGAATGTTATATTCATTTGCCACCCGATCTCCATATTCTTCTGTAGGACGGCGACGCAAGGTTTGAATGATTTTGGAGTTGACCCAATAGTGCTTAAGCATGAATCTTTTTAGCCTAATCAGCCAAGCGATCGCATAGGAACTCTGATAAATCTGGTGGGTAGCAAACTCACTCTTAGGGTGAGTATTAAGAACTTTAGATTCAGGATCGAGATGACCTTTATCTATCAAGTCAATTTGAATTAAGCCCACAGCACTCAAAAGTGCGCCATATAAAAGCACCTGTATTTCTAATGGGCTACCCCAAACATCTAAAGGGCGATCAATCATAAACGCCCCATCGGGAACAAACAGCGTCGGGGAATCCCGAAAAGATGGATGCAGAATTAAATTAAGAAATCTTTGGATACCTGTTTGTACTTCTAAACTACCTGCCCAAAGGCGATCGCCCGAACGATGAACATATATATAAGCTAAAATTACCCACCACAGACTCGCATCGATAGATTGAACTCTACCGATCGCCCTCTGCCCATAATCTGCAACTAACTTGCCTTCTATTTCCACAAAACTAGTTGGGAAAATTCCTTGAGTTTGAAACTGAGTACTTTGCAGCTTTAGGCAAGTATCCAAGAAATGTCTAACAATCTCAAATTTACCCTCCAGCAAGAGGTAAATCATTACAGGGATATTATCTCGGATAAAAATCTCGTTGTAATTCAAGTCATGGGCATTTTGGGCAACTCTAGAAATTGCAGCCACTGCCCCCACATACTCTCCATTTAACTTAACTAAAGCCTTATCGAATAAAAGAGATTTAGCCAATTGAATTACATTTTTCTCTTGCATTATTTAAGTGTAGCCTTTCAAAACTGCCAGATTGCAATTATTAAGGCAGATTGCAATTATTATAGGTTGCTGCAAATTGTGGTAATCATATTGGAGCTATATGGTACTTCATACACGACTACAATTCATGCATTGCAACAGTTTTACCCTTTTCACTACTTGCGGATCACTACCAAATACTCGATATAGCCTTTTAACATTTTGACTCTTAACAGATGCATCAATTCCACTAATCTCTACTCCAATCTCTGTAAGTGCTTTTGTAATGTTATGTGATGTTCCAGACCAAGTGCTTGCTAAATCGCCAATAGTTGATATAACAAGATACTTTTTATTCATGTCGATAAGCTCTAACTAGTTCTGATATATTAAATTTAATTTCTGCATAGGCTAATATTCTCAAAGTCTTAGAAATTTAATGATCGCCGCACCAACACAAAACACTCCAGTCATCCAGTCGCCAAATTGCACGTATGGAGTTTGAGTTGATCGCAAAAAGACCGTATCAACATGGGTTTCATAGGTATTAATTCCTGAAATCCAAATAGTGCGCCCATTTGGATCGACTATGCCCGAATAACCCGTATTTGTCGCTCGTACTGCCCAGCGATCGCTTTCTATCGCCCTAGCCACATCTTGAGCATGGTGTTGAGCGGGCATAGTTTCAGCATAGTGAGCATTATTGGAAGCGGTAAAGATTAGCTTTCCCCCTGCTGCTGCTTGATACCGAAAATGGGCAGGATATGCCGACTCATAGCAAATTGCCATAATTAACCGACCCCAAGAGGAATCAATAATCTGATCGGTTTTACCTGCTTCTACTTCTCCTCTAAGGGGCGATAAGCGTTTAATTAGTCCTCCCAAGACTTGCTTAAAGGGAATAAATTCACCAATTGGCACTAAACGCACTTTATTGAATTGCGCCAAAATGGGATGGTCACGATCACGTAAAAACAGACTATTACTATAGCCATAGGGATTATCAGGACTATTGGCATTACCAAAGCTCCCCATCCACACAGGAATATTATATTTCTCCACCATCTGATCAAAGGGGCGGCGGCGCAGATCTTGATCTGGATAGAGCAGGGGAATGGCAGTTTCTGGAGTTAAAATTACTTCGACCTTTGACTGCGCTAGTTTTTCATAGCCTTGGGCATATCTTTCTACTGCTAATTTAATGCCATTAAACTTTAGCTTTACAGGATTGGGAATATTGCCTTGGATAATTCCGACCTTTAGGGCTTTTTGATTATTCACAGCCGTATTCGCCATTGCCCAAGAACCATATAAGCAGATTGATAAAACTAAAGCGATCGCTACTCCTAGATAATTCCACTTAGTTTTACGCGAATCCAAATTAATAAATTCAGCCAGTAAACCATTCACTGCCACGATCGCCGCCGTCATCGTCTGTTGCCCCGAAAGTTTAGTAATCTGCAACATCAATAAATTATGGGGACTTTGGGTATAACCGAGGGCAGTCCAATTTAACGCTCCCCAACTCCAAATTGTTTCTAAAGCGCAAAACAAAGCGATCGCTACGATAATCCTGCCCCAGCCTGATAATTTAGGTGTTAACCATGCCATACCCCCCGCCCATAAAGCCGAAAGTGTCAAACCCCAGATCGTGATAAATAACCATACGCCAATGGCGATCGCTAAACTAGCCAACCAAGGTACACCCAACCATGTCATCGGATGCACGCCTGTGATCCAAAACAGAGCCATGCCGTGATAACAAAAACCCCATACTGCCCCCATGCCCATAGAAGCACGAATTGAAAGCTGCTGAGTCAAGAGCCAGAGCGGAATTAAGGCAATCCAAGCTAGGAACCACAGACTAAAGGGATCAGGAGTTAATCCCATTAAAATTCCACCTGTAGCCGCAATTAGAATCTTTTGCCAGTTTTGCATTTTTCTGTGATTTGAGACTAGATTGCCACCATATCACTATATTCAGTCAGCATTTCATCGTAGGTCAGAGCATCGGATTCAGATTGGGGAGTCCAAAGTAATTCAAATACCGATAATGCATCAGCAGTAACTCCTGCCATTTTTTCTAATGCCTTTTGTAATGTATCTCTAGAATTAACTTGAGTAAATAAAGGGCGATCGTATTCAGTGCCAACTAATAGCGTGACCACAATATAGGCAGCAGGATCTTTGTCGCCATCACCTTTGTAAGTTTGACTTTGTCTAACTCGTCCATTCACGTTGACCAAGGTTTCAGCACTAAATTTGCTACGTTCGGTTACAGATAAATTATTAAATAAACCTTCAGCCTGCTCTCTAGTAGTAGCTTGGGAATTCGCAGATACATAAACCCAATTTTCAGGAGTTCTGAGTAATGCGATCGCCGCTTCTTGCAAAAGTATGACTAAACCTTCAGGGGTATCCGTATCCGCACCAAGGCTAATTTGGGAAAGCTCTTGCTGAATTGCCCTTGCCTCAGCTAATAATCCAACTTGGAGCTTACTAATTGTGACTTTGTTGTTATCTAATTCCGAACCGCCCGCCCCACCAAAATTCATTGCTTTCAAAATCCGATAAACCAAATAACCAGTTCCACCCAATGCCAGTAAAACCAAAATTAAAACTAGCCAGCCGCCATCACTGGATGTTCCAGAATTTTGATACCCGTTGTTATTGTTAAAGCCACCATTATTGTTGTTGTAACCGCCACTACCAGGAATAAAAATTGGGGCAATGATTGTATTCCCGCCACGCTCACGCTGAATGGGTGCAGGATTTGATTGGATCGGAGGATTTGATCGAGATGGAGATGAGGGCGATCGGCGAAAGGAACCACCCCCTGTTCTTCCTCCTGATGATCTGGCTTCAACTTTATCGTTAAAAATATTTGCAATTATTTCTTGAGTATTTTTATCTGAATTTTTCTGGTGGCTACCAAAAACAGTCGATCCAAAACTATTGGCTAAAACTAACAGCAATAAGCTTGTCGTCAGTGTACGAAACTTTATGTTTTGCATTTTGCCTTGATGGTAATTAAGTGGGTAATTAATGGTTAAACTATATTCTGTAGAGTTCAATAAATATATTCTGTGGTAGAACCAATTCTTTCTGGTATTTGTTTAGGATTAATTTTTATTACTTTGGGTGGTCTTTTCTTTGCCGCCTACAAGCAGTATCGACGTGAATCTGTCTAGATTATTCTTTAATAGATTTTTTTGCTAAATTCTGGGGTGCTACTCTGCGCCCTCTTCTTGTTTAGATTCCTCATCATTTAAGCAATGCGAGTTAAGTATAAAAACTTAATGCCGAAGAATATTGGCGGATTTTCAAATATAGGATTCCATGAATTACATTGAGGCAATACCTAAGTTATTCGAGACAATATCTGGGTTACTAGGGATGTCGTTCGCCTTAGCTCTGTATTTCTGGTACATACCTTTAGTACTTGTCATTTGCCTAATTGTCTCTATTTTTCAGTCCTTTCATAGTTATAGATTTCATCCTCGGCATCTATTAGTTTTGGCTCCTCTCACGCTGTGTCCTATTATTCTTTTGTTGGGGTTAATCTTTCAAGTCCCACCAGATTCCTCTAATCCAGCTATTGGTATTAGTAGTAATGTCATATTTGCAGTTTTTATCCTTCAAACGATTCTTTGTTTTCGGATCATCTATGCGATGAGGGGATATAGATTGGTTACCACTTTTATAGTTGCCCTAGAGCTATATTTTGGCTACTTTTGTTTAGCTGTTGCCTCAATGTATGTTACTGGTATTTGGCTGTAAGAGTTAATGGCAAGTGTTTTTCCATGTAATCCCTTTTCAATGTCGACTGAATGCTCTAACATTAGAAATTGGAGAGGTGGCAGAGTGGTCGATCGCGTTCGACTTGAAATCGAATGACTGT
>CASBQR010000136.1 GCA_949127865.1 Synechococcales cyanobacterium PMM_0082 | reverse complement strand
AGACGGTTTTAACCCACGGATTTACGGTGGATGAGAATGGACGGAAGATGAGTAAGTCCCTCGGTAATGGTGTCGATCCGATGGTGATTATCAATGGTGGTAAAAATCTCCAACAGGAACCAGCTTACGGTGCCGATGTTTTAAGGCTTTGGGTTTCTAGTGTTGACTACAATTCTGATGTGCCGATTAGTAAGAATATTCTTAAACAAATTAGTGATGTCTCTTTTAAGATTCGTAATACTGCCCGTTTCCTTTTAAGTAATCTATTTGACTTTAATCCCAGTGAGAATAGTATCGCTTTTGAGGAGTTGCAGGAGAGCGATCGCTATCTTTTACATCGTCTCTATACCATCACTCAAGAAATTACTGAAGCCTACGATCATTTTCAGTTCTCACGGTTCTTTCAACTAATCCAAAATTTCTGTGTAGTTGACCTATCTAATTTTTATCTGGATATTGCCAAGGATAGATTATATATCAGTGCGCCTAATTCACCTCGGCGGAGATCTGCCCAGACGGTTTTGGCTTTGACTGTAGAGGCGATCGCCACTTTAATTGCCCCTGTACTCTCTCACCTAGCAGAAGATATTTGGAAACATTTGCCATATCCTGTGGCTCATAAGTCTATATTCCGAGCAGGTTGGGTTCAGAGTTTAGAGAAATGGCATAACCCAGAATTAGCAAGTAAATGGGAAGTTTTAAGAGATGTGCGATCGGAAGTGAATAAGGTTTTGGAATCTGCCCGTGGGGCTAAGGCGATCGGTTCTTCTTTAGAGGCGAAGGTGTTAATCTATCTTCATGAAAATTCAAAACTCAAAGAAATATTACATAATTTAGATTTGAAATATCTGTTTATTACTTCCCAAACTGAACTTTTTGATTGGGGATATCTTGAATTTCTTAAGATAGTTGAGAATGTAGAATTTAAATCTCAATACCATCCGCTAGGTTTAGAGATCGCTGTAGTTAAGGCTGATGGAGAAAAATGTCCTCGCTGTTGGAACTATTCTACGCATATTGGCGAATCTACGGAACATCCTGAACTATGCGATCGCTGTGTTGGGGCTTTAGGAGGATGATATTTAAAGCATACAAAGTAAAAAATGACCATCGACAGCCTTCATTAATCAACAAAAAAAGTCAATGGACAGTGAGCGAGTGGGATGAGTTAAACCTTTTTATAATTGCTTATAATGAGGATTGGACATCTCCTAATAAACCTCAGCTATGGTCAACCAATGGTCGGGAAAATAAAATTGGTGAGTGTATGGATGGTAAGTCACTCACAGATTTATACATAGCTAAATACATAACCGATTCCAATCATCATGAGTGGCATGGCTACCCAGTCTCTCCAAGGCAGTATGATATTCCACCCGAAAAAGTACTCTCTTTATGGCTTGAAAGAGGACTAATCGATAAAACTGATAAAAGTAGGATTAGAGGAGGTAAGTTCTAATGAATACAAGTTCAATTTCACTATCTATTGAAGGTGATTTCGTTGATTCCTTTATTTATTCTGGAACACTTTTTATTGTTCATGCTAATTCTCAATTAAGTACCTACTCTTGGGGAAGAATACTTAAATATGCTATCGATCAGATACCTAATACGACTTTAAGACGACAGATCAACTCATTTATGTTTGACTGTAGAAACTTCCCCTTTGATTTTAATAACAATGATCCTATCTCAATTGCTATTGATAGCGAAACACTTGAAGAAATGGAATTTAGCACAATATATTTAGATGGCTGGCCTTCTGATATAAATGTCTATGGGAATTACTTATATATTTGTAGTGAGGATGGTGTTGATGAATATGATTTTGATCGAAAAACGAATACAATCACTGCTAACCCACCATTTAAAATCTGGGATCAATATGCATTTATGATTGCGCCAAATGACTCCCATCGGCTTGCTATTGCTGCTGGTGAGATTGGGGTGATTACTGCTTTTCCTAAGAAAAGATCCATTGATTATTCCAAAGACTTATCAATTCTCATTGAGCAACCATCCTCGGATTGTGAGTGGATTGGCAATAATCTTGTCTCCAACACTTCAGAAGGGGCTTATTTATCTGTTTTTCCCAGCCTCCCAAAAACGCCTCAAAATCCCGATCAGGAATACTGGAATCTTTTGAATCAAGCAAAAAGATCTGAACCCAAAACCCATCCCCTAGAAAATGAGAATCATATAAACCTGAAGTATGCATGGATGGCTGGAGAGAAGTTATTAGGGATTAATAGGCAAGGTAAAATTTATACTCATATTGAGACTTCAAGTCCAGATTCCCAAATTCAACATAAAGAAAGATATATTTCCCGACTAACCCAAGAACGATTTCTAGCTGCCAGAGCTGGTTCATTCGGTACAGTAATTGAGTATGAGAATGAACTTGTCATTTATAACGAATCTGGTGAACAATCGGTTGCCAAACGTCCTGTAAATTGGCGAGTTTTTCCAAGATCTAAGAACTATATTAATCATCTTCATGTTGTGGAGAATGACTTATTGAAAATTTATGCCTTTGATGTAAATCAATCGAATCATCATGTTGACTACTATGCAATTGATATTAATAACATAATATAAATATTTGGTTGTTGGAACTATTCCACTCATATTGGCGAATCTACGGAACATCGTTATATATTTGATCGCTGCGTTGGTGCTTTATCAGTTATTTTATTAGTAAATCTTGTCAGCGGATGAAATCTCATATTGATTGCGATCGCATTTCAAATTATTACCATTATCCCTAATTACTATATGAACACAGAAAATTCTCAAGCTATCTCCGCAGCACGCCAGTTATTAGATTTATTTAGCTGCAAGGTTACTAGACCTGTGGAATCGGAATCAGAAAAAGTTCAGCTACGTCAGGCACTCAAATTATTTATTGAGGAATCCGACCATCAGAATTTTGGGGTGTGTGCGGACAGCTCTGTTGAGGGATTATCTGCCCTAGTCAGCTATCTCGAAGCCCTCGGCTATCAAACTCCCCAAGATAAAATTTCTCAATTAGATGAACCTATCTATCTGAAATTCAATAGTAAAACTAAATCCTATTTTCAAGATACCTATACTGGCGAATATCGTGGCGTTTTATTCTCTTGTCAATCCTATGAAAATGATGAAGTTAGCGGCACTTATGGCTATTTGCCTTTGAATTTATTTTCCTAGAGTGATAGAACTATGTGGGCTAAGCGTTGATACAATGCTTCTGGTATTTGTAAAACAACTGTTTTAGTCATATTTTTTCTCAACCTCTAGTAACATCATCTCTTTTTGTGGAAATAGGCAATCGCTTTAAAGATTTATACGATACCGATTCAAAAAATCAGTTGGCGTGAGAATTGGAATATCGGCAAATTCTTTAAGCACCAACACATCTTGATCTCCCGAAACAATTACTTTGGCTTTTGCCGCGATCGCAGTACCTATAATCACCGCATCATCAGGATCGCGTAATTGTGGGATATCTACTGTAACTGGTATACAGGTTTCTGAAAGATCACGAGCTATGCAAATCAAGTCTTCAATTGTGATATCTAGCGATCGAATTCTGGACTGGAATTTTGAACGAGCTAAGACTTCTATTAAATCGTTTGAAATCGGGTCTGAGGCAAAAATTGTGATTGCTCCAACCTTTGCTAAATTAAGAATTTGTCTGGGACTACCGCCCCACAATAATCCAGATATCCAAACATTGACATCCAAAACTAGACGCATTCATTTCTATCGCTGCGAGATTTTCTAACTTCTTTCACAACCTCACTAATTTCTGGAAGTGATGGTTCTTCTGGATCGATTCCTGCTGATTCAATACGTTGTGATAATTCTTCCCATGTCAAAGATTTGGAAATTTTTCTGAAAATGATTTCGTTGTTGGTCACAAGGACTTCATATCTTGATAATGGCTCCATTTGCGCCTGTAACTCTGGCGGAATTTCTAATTTGCCATCTGCTGAAACGCTAACTAAGATGCCTGCTTGAGTGTTCATAGCTTTTATTACTGTTTATCCTTGAAACATTCAGCCCTATACATATCATAGTTTGATTTTTACGGATATGCTTTCAATGCGATCGCTAAGCGTTGATACAATGCTTCTGGTATTTGTAAAACAACTGTTTCAGTCATATTTTTCTCTACCTCTAGTAATATCATATCTTTATTGTAGAAACTGGCGATCGCACCTTCAAAAAGCAAAAGTAGCAGTAAATTTATGACGATCTCCTAATCGTTTCTATATACTTCTCTTCTATGTTTGCATTACAACAGTAGAACAGTTTTATCTTTGTCAAGAATTTCATAACGCACTCGATAGTCTCCAATTCTAATACGATATTCGTTTTCGTATCCCTTCAGTTTTGTTACCCCATCGGGTCGAGGATTATCGGATAATTGTGAGATCTTGGAGCAAACTCTGGCTTTAATATCGTTGGGAAGACTGTCTAAATCTTTTTGAATGGACTTAGTGACAATGATTGCGTAAGTCATGCTTATTTCAGAGCAAGATAGGCATCCAATGTAAGGTAATTACCTTTCTGATATTCTTCGCGTACTTGTTTGATTTCTGCTTTTGTCTCATCGTCCTCTAGCCATTCTGATTCTTCGGATTGGGCGATCGCTTCATCTAGAATTAGCCAAAGTTGATGTTTTTCCTCTAATGTGAGGGCGCTTATGAACTCAATAGCGCTACTTAATGCTTGGGTCATGGTCTTCATCTCTAAATTTCTAAGCTTGCTAATATTCTACTCATTAGGCGATCGCTAAGCGTTGATACAATGCTTCTGGTATTTATAAAACAACTATTTCAGTCATATTTTTTCTCTACCTCTAGTAATATCATATCTTTTTGTGGAAATAGGCGATCGCATCTTCAAAAAGCCCGCCACATCTAAAACTTGATCGCAAATAACTTAGATGAAGCTAAAATGCGATCGTGGCAGTGAAGACGAAAAACCTATGACTCTAATTCTGGAGGATGCCACCCGATCGCAAACCAGCGCATACGAGTAGCGACAATTAAAGCGTTATTTACGCGTAACGCGATAACTGATGCTCGACCAATTGATGTTATTCCTTCAACTTGAGAGGCATCACTATTCCATTGAAAATGTTCTTTCCAAATTTGCTGTCGTGGATTGAACAAAGCCACATTTTGACCTGTTATCGGATCGATCGCTTCTTTATTTCCAGCTTTGTATTCATTGCAAGTTCGACAGGCAAGACATAAATTATCAAGGGTATTCAAACCTCCTTTAGAAACTGGTTGAATGTGATCGATAGTCATTGGTATACCGCTATTTTCTTCAGTGGTGAGGCAATAGCAGCAACGTTTATTATCAAAGGCTTCTATTTGCGATCGCAGATTTTGAGAGATATAAACTGACACAAATTTTTATCCTGCCAATCTGGGAACGTTATGTCCACGCCATTTTAAGATTGCGGCGGCTTGAGATTTGCGTAACATAAAGCGATCGCCATCTGTACGGAGATTATTGAGTTCTAATCTTTCGTCATCTGTAAGTTCTACATTTTGTTGTTTTGACAATAGAAATTCATACCTTTCCATATCTACTTGAGATTTTTGACTTCTAGCAATTTGCCAGAGAGTATTGTCGTCAAGTCGATCTAAGCTCGCGAGATCGGTCTGAAATTCTTCAGGAACGTCTTTCCATGTTGGAGGACTACCATTCTGTAGCACTTGTAAAATTATCTCTTCGAGCGATCGCTGTGTTGCTTCAGATGCGATCGCTAAGCGTTGATACAATGCTTCTGGTATTTGTAAAATAACTGTTTCAGTCATATTTTTTCTCAACCTCTAGTAACATCATATCTTTTTGTGGAAATAGGCGATCGCAAATAACTTAGATTAGGCTAAGAGGCGATCATGGCAATAATTCAGAAAAAACAATGACAGGTATAGTAAGTGAGATTTTTCTAGATCCGAAACATATTCCTAAACATTTGCCGAATACTCCACAATCTCAGCGATTATTGAGATTAGGACATCCTATTCACGTTTTTAATGATGAAGCTACTATGTATGAAGTGGCACAGGCTATTACAAAAGTAGGTGAATTTACGGGAAATATCCGAAACTATGATCGTTATGGACTATTTTTCTCGGAGTCTATTGGTTATAGGCTTGACATAGATGGCTCAACTATTTTGTTATTTTATGGTGAGGTTAAAGTAGATGCAAACAATCGATATCGTGTCATCCCCCGCACTCGACCCAGCGAAGGATAATTGGAGTTTTCTTGAGGTTTGGGTCGATCCGATGCAGTCTCCACCATATTTGCTGATGTTAACTGGAGATACGAAGGGTATATTTCAGATTTTTGATCCTGTTGAAAATTATAAAGTTGTACTAACGAGTCATAGCTATGAAGAGGCGAAACTATGGCTATTGGAAGATGAGTTTGAACCTATTAAGGGGAAGTTATATTCTGCGGAAGTTCT
>CASBQR010000135.1 GCA_949127865.1 Synechococcales cyanobacterium PMM_0082 | reverse complement strand
GCCTTACCCTCAGCCTTACCCTCAGCCTTACCTTCCGCCTTACCTTCTAGCAAGATTTCCTGATAAGTTACTGATTCTTTCATGGCATTGCTCCTAAATATCTTTTTAATAATTTCTAAATCCAATACTAGCCCAGATGTGATGTAAGTGGCAGCAATCAGACTATTTTTCAGCTTTTGGTCTTCAATCTTGTCAATTATTTTAGCCACTTCTTTCAGGGTTTCGGTGGCATTGTTGGTTTTAGTCAAAACTGCTAGTGGTAATAGCCCTTGATATTGCTGAAATATTTCTGTGGATTGTTCCCATAGGCGGATAACGTTGAAAGTATGGTTTAGCTGTGGCGAGTTGAAGCTGGTTTGATATGCCAGTGGTGAGTCTGTGCGTTTTAGGTAAATTACGGTTTGGTGAATTTGCCTACTGGGATATATGCGGTGAAGTCTTACCCAGTAATCTAGCATCCGAAATGGGATGTTCTTTTTCGGTTTGGTTTGGAATTCTATATGAAGAATTATATTTTTGGATTTTAAGAATATTACTGAATCGGCACGGATGGGTTCGACTGAGAGTTCAGATGGTTCGAGTTTAGTTAGGGGAATTGCTTCTCCTAAGAGCCAACTAGCAAAGTCGGTGGTGAAGTTCTCAGCTAGAAATTTACAGGTGTTGTCGTAGCTCATTGCGGGATTTTATCATCTCAAGAATCACACTTTTAATCAAAAATAATTCGGTTTTGTGGTTGCAGACAGCGGTTTAGTCTCAGCAAGATGGAGGTCTATGATTTTGAGGTGGTGCTGCCTCCATTTCTGTTATGTATATTTCTGCGGCGGGAGTAGTATTTACCTTGCATTTTCCCCCGACTCTGGCTCGATTAAAGTTTCTTTTTTTTCTGAAATCTGGCGATCGGCTTCGACTGATACCTGTTGGAGAGTTTCTTGGAGAATATTAAATACAGCTTGGGGATCTGTAGCTTTTTGCATCAACTCAGCTTCAAGGTCGTAGCGATTGCGCACATCTGGTAAATCAACCCGTAATTCTTCGACTAGGGCAATTAATTTGGTAATCTTTTGCTCAGTCAGAAGGTTAAGTTGCAGAACCAAGTGCGATCGCTCATCATTTAATTTTTCTTGGCGGGTTTGATAAATCAGGACACCTGTAGAAATTAATAGTGCCACTGCATCTAGCCCTTGATCATGCAAATCAAACTGGGGAATTCCCTGACCTAACACCCCAATTTGTGCCAGATAACTGCAAATACTCCAAGTTATGAACAAGATAATTTGAGCATAGAGAAACCAAGGTTGTCCAAATGCCGAGGCGATCGCCTCCAAAGTTCGCTGATGAGTAGGGATATTTTTCTCTTGTTGAGTCTGAAGGTTGATAATCGATTCAACATTTTTGACAACGTGTTCTGGTAACTTATCCATACTTTGTTACTTTTGTGGTACCCAAACAGATACAGATCCAGCATTACACCTAAAATCAGCCCAACCCTCATCATTAGTAGTGATCGGTTCGCTAATATGTTCGGTGACATCAATATAAGTACAATTTGGATGCTTAACTTCCATGTACTTACTGCCATCATCACCGTTACTAATCACAACCGCCATTCCACCTGAATGATCTTGATCGCCAAGTCTTGTCCAGCCAATCGTATTGGGATGATCAAAATAATCATACTGTTCGCCATAGGCATAGGTTTGCCGTGCAGAGAGAAACCTATCAATCAATACTCTGTGACTACCCATCCAAATTTCATATTCATTACCATCTTTGCCATAGTCTTTATAGTGGGCACCATAATAGTCAGCATGAAAAATGCAGGGATACCCTTCACGACGTAATAGGATCAGGGCATAGGCAATGGGTTTGAACCAATCTTCAACCAAGGATTCTAATGCTTGTAAAGGCTGGGAATCATGGTTATCCACCAGAGTTACTGCAAGGGTAGGCTGTTGTTGAACTAGGGTATTGTCAAAAATTTGGCGGAGGTCATAGTCATTCCCTGACTTGCTAGCAATGTGAAAGTTCAAATGTAAGGGAGCATCAAATAAACTAACCTTGCCTTGGGTGGTTTCGATAAAACTCTGGAGGGCATCAATTTCATAAGACCAGTATTCACCCACAGCAAATAAGTCACGTTGAGCATGGTCACGCATTTCCTCAATCCATGTTTGGAAAAAATCGGCGGATACGTGTTTAACTGCATCAAAACGGAAGCCATCAACGCCTGTGGTATCCAAATACCATTCACCCCAATATTTCAATTCTCCGCAGACTTCAGGATTAGACATATCTAAATCACAGCCCATAAGATAGTCGAAATTACCTTTTTCTAAATCGACATTGAGATCAAATTCTTTGCCTTTTAGCAGATAAATTGCTTTCTCACCGCCATTAAAATCGTTGTAATCGATCGCATCAAAATGCCACCAATGCCACTCCATCGTTGAATATTTGCCATCTCGACCAGGAAAAGTGAAGTGCGTCCAAGCTTTAATCGTCTGATAATCACCAACTGTCTTATTCCGATTTTCAGGATCAAAGGGTGTGGCTTCAACTTCTTCGGCTTCGTCCGCACCTAATTTATGATTGAACACCACGTCCGCATAGACACTAATACCTGCTTCTTGTGCCTTCTTAATTGCGGCGAGATATTCTGCTTTAATACCATACTTTGTACGTATCGATCCCTTTTGATCAAATTCTCCAAGGTCAAATA
Organism: Synechococcales cyanobacterium PMM_0082; assembly: GCA_949127865.1. Classification (GTDB taxonomy): domain Bacteria; phylum Cyanobacteriota; class Cyanobacteriia; order Pseudanabaenales; family Pseudanabaenaceae; genus PCC-7502. Next base: position 8,219 of record CASBQR010000135.1, on the reverse strand, counting down.
AATCATAAACTCCATAGCCCACATCCAGCCCTCCACCTGCACCTTTATAAGCGGGAGGCAGCCATAACGAAGTAATTCCGACCTTAGCTAAGTCTTGAGCAGACTCTGCCAATTGATTCCACAGGTTGCCATCTTCGGGAACATACCAATGGAAGTACTGCATCATCACGCCATTTGATTCAGACATATGACATCTCCTCCATGGGGAATATATATAGTAATTAATTTCTTGCCATGGTCAGTATTGTACGATTGATCCTATTTTGTAAATTCAGCTTTTGGCGGATCTGAATCTCATCCATCCTCAATATTTTTCTACCTTTGGGATGAGAGATAAAGGTAAAAGTATGGTTTCCCTAGTCTAAGTTGGCATAGTAAAACCCTACTAAGAGGCAATTCCCGATCGCAGTGCCCGCGTACGCGCGTAAAGAGGCTTTAGTTCAATCATCAGCACAGAGCTTACTCAAAGCACTACGAATATGGGTTTTAACTGTACATAGCGATCGCCCAGAATTAGTAAAAACTTTAATTAAGCTGATTCAAGCAGGCGATACAATTTTGTTTAAAGCTTCCCACTCGGTACAAATGGATTTAGTCGCCAGAGAATTCATAAATGCCTGTGAAGTTTTATAGTGTAAATTAATTTTAATATAGATGTAATACTATAGTATGCATTGATAAGATTGATTTTAATCTATAAGTTTTATCGATATGATTGGCGTTATGCAATAAATATTATTTACTAAACAACTTTTAAAATTATGAATTTCAGCCAAATTCTCTTTGAGAGTGCTTGGTTAATACCTTGTTATCCATTAGTTGGAGCGATCACTTCCGTAATCTGGTTTCCAGCCATTACTAGATTAAGTGGTCCGCGTCCATCGGGCTATGTAAATGCGATTACTACGCTTTTAGCATTTTTGCATGGGGTAATTGCCCTCTCTGCAAGCTGGAGCCAGCCTCCTTTGCAGCTATCATTTAAGTGGCTTCAAGTTGCTGATCTAAACCTAACTTGCCCCATCGAAATTTCCTCCTTAACCATAGCCGCCACAGTTTTAATTACTGGGTTAAATTTTCTGGCTCAGTTTTATGCGATCGGCTATATGGAGATGGATTGGGGCTGGGCAAGATTCTTTGCCTTGTTAGCACTATTTGAAGCGGGAATGTGTGCCTTAGTCTTGTGCAATTCTCTTTTCTTTTCCTACATTATTTTAGAAATTCTCACCTTAGGTACATATCTATTAGTGGGACTATGGTTTAACCAACCCCTAGTTGTAACTGGGGCAAGGGATGCCTTTTTAACCAAGCGGGTCGGGGATTTAGTACTGCTGATGGGCGTAGTGGCTTTGCTACCTTTGGCAGGAACATGGGACTTTGACCAGTTAGCACTATGGGCGCAAAATAGTAATGTTGATCCTAATGTTATAACTTTGGTCAGTTTAGCTTTAATCGCTGGCCCCATGGGTAAATGCGCCCAATTCCCTCTGCATCTGTGGTTAGATGAAGCAATGGAGGCTCCTCTGCCCAGTACGATTTTGCGGGCTTCCGTAGTTGTGCCAGCAGGTGCATGGATATTAATTAAGTTAGAACCTATTCTTTCGCTTTCCAGCTTTGCTATGAGTTTTATGGTTGTCATTGGCTCCATTTCCGCTGTCGGTGGAGCTTTGATCGCCATGGCGCAAATAGATGTAAAACGAGCTCTTTCCTATTTAGTGAGTAGCTATATGGGCTTGATTTTTATTGCCGTGGGCACTGCTCAAGTAGAGTCAGGTTTGCTCTTAATCCTTACCTACGCCGTGGCGATCGCTTTGTTATTTATGTCTGTAGGCACAGTGTTTTGGAATAGTATTACCCAAAATTTGACCCAATTAAGTGGGCTATGGTCACGGCGACCCATGTCAGGTCTAGCATTTTTAGCTGGAGCAGCAGGTTTATGCGCTTTCCCGCCCCTAGGTGGATTTTGGGCATTATTAAAGCTGTGTAATGGCTTATGGTCGGATAATCCTGTCTTAGTAGGATTAGTGCTGATTGTGAATGGCTTAACAGCTTTCAGCTTAACTAGGGTGTTTTGTCTAATTTTTGGTGGTAATCCTAAGGAAATGGCACAGCGATCGCCTGAAGTTAATCAGTTTATGATGCTACCCGCTATGACTTTAATGGGTTTTGTCTTACATTTACCGCTAATTTTACAGTCCTTAGATTTTTTACCCCAATGGGTGAATTTGAATAAAGACGTGGCTTTGCTACTAATTTGGTCAACAATTTTTGGAATTAGCATTAGCAGCGTCATTTACCTAGGAAAATCTATTCCCAAGCCCGTGCAATTTCCACTTAAAGGACTACAGGATTTACTAGCAAACGATTTCTATACTCCGAAAATTTACCGTCAAACTGTGGTGTTTACCGTTGCCGTAATTTCCCAAATTGCCTTTTGGATCGATAGATACATATTTGATGGTTTAGGTAATCTATTTGGACTGCTAACGATTTTTAGCGGCGAAGTCCTGAAATATAGCACCTTTGGTAAAACCCAAGCCTATCTTTTAACCACAGTCATTGGGATTGCCGTTATTCTTGCCATGAACATTTAATAATATCTAAATTACTATGCTGAGTATTTTAATTTGGCTTCCTTTAATTGGAGCGATTTTCGTTGGTTTCTATCCCAATCTCACTGCTGCTCGTACCGCCGCCTTGGCGATCGCAAGTGCAACTTTACTAATTACCTTATCCCTCTTTTTTAAGTTCGATCCCACAACTTCGGGAATGCAAATGGAGGAATATCTACCTTGGATTAACGAAATTGGCTTAAGTTATCGCTTGGGGGTAGATGGGCTTTCTCTACCGTTGTTAGCATTAAATAGCTTTTTGACTTGGATTGTGATTTATGGTAGTAAGGCGGATATCCAGCGATCACGACTATATTACGCCCTGATTTTAGTAGTATCTAGCGTAGTTGCAGGAGCATTTGTCGCCCAAAATCTTTTACTTTTCATTCTGTTTTATGAATTGGAACTAATTCCTATTTACTTAATGATTGCCATTTGGGGTGGGGAAAAGCGCACCTATGCCGCTATGAAGTTCCTAATTTATACAGCGATTTCGGGGCTGCTAATCCTATTAGGATTCTTTGCTATTACTTGGTTAAGTGGTTCATCTGGTTTTGATTATAATATCAATCTTGAGGCGATCGCTTCCATTCCTCTCCCCACTCAAGTCATAATTCTCACGGTTTTATTAATTGGATTTGGCATTAAAACACCCCTAGTGCCTTTGCATACATGGCTGCCTGATGTCTATGTCGAAGCTTCTCCCTCAGTAGCAATTCTGTTAGGCGGAGTGTTGGCAAAATTAGGAACCTACGGATTAGTACGGTTTTGCTTGCAACTACTGCCTGACGCTTGGTCGCAGCTATCTCCAGTTTTAGGCATCATTGCTACTATTAGTGTCTTGTATGGAGCTTTAACAGCGATCGCCCAAACAGATATCAAAAGAATGGTGGCATACAGTTCCATTGGACATATGGGTTATGTGTTGCTAGCCTGTGCCGCAGGAACGAAATTGAGTTTAATCGGGGCAGTGGGACAAATGGTTAGTCACGGCTTGATTTTGGCAGCTCTATTTTACTTAGTAGGAGTAATCGAAACAAAAGTTGGCACAAGGGATTTGAATGCATTGAATGGATTACTTAATCCGATTCGGGGCTTACCGCTCACTAGCACTTTATTAATTATTGGCGGCATGGCTAGCGCAGGCATTCCTGGATTAGTGGGGTTTATCGCCGAGTTTCTGGTTTTCCAAGGCAGCTTCACGGTTTTCCCAATTCTCACACTCCTTTGTATTATTGCCAGTGGGTTGACGGCGGTTTACTTTGTGATTTTGCTTAACCGTACCTGTTTTGGGAAGTTAGATAATGCCACAGCCTACTATCCCAAAGTCACTTGGACAGAGCATACCCCCGCTTTAATTTTGGTAGCATTAATCTTCTTTTTAGGGATTCAACCGTCTTGGTTATTGCGTTGGAGCGAACCTACTACTAATGCTATGGTTGCGAGCTTGATGATTGATGCCCCCAGCAATTCTAAGATTATAGTTTTAAGCTATCCTGAAGCTAAAGTTAACCAGGTATTACTACCATGAGCGTTGTTATCTCAGATGAAATTCTACAAGCATCTCAACTTAGTGCCAGTGAGCTTCGCCAAGAAATCGCTATTTTTCTATTTGAAACTGAACGTTTAACGTTGGGCTATGCTAGCCAAGTAGCAGAAATGCCAATTAATACTTTTCGCCAACTCCTTAGAAAACGACATATCCCCCTGTACTGCTTCGACGTTGAAGATTTGCAATTAGACTTAGAAAACCTGAGTGCATTAGGGCGAATATGATTGTCGTCAGTGACACCTCGGCAATTACTAATCTCGCAGCAATTTTATACCTACAGCTTTTACCTCAACTGTAAGGGCAAGTTGTTATTCCCAAAGCCGTATTTTGTGAACTCGTAAATATTGATCCCCCAGTTCCGGGGACTTTAGAAGTTCAAACGGCTTTATGGATTGAAGTAAGAGAAGTGACTAACGTTGAATTAGTTAAATCTCTGCAACATCAAGCGAGATTAGATATGGGAGAATCTGAAGCGATCGCTCTTGCTTTAGAGCTTAAAGCAGATTTACTGCTCATTGATGAACGTCGAGGTAGAAATGAAGCTAGTCGGCTTGGAATAAGAATCACTGGGTTATTAGGTATTTTAATTGAAGCAAAGAAAAAGAATCTTATTATTGCGGTCAAGCCTCTCATGAATGCATTGATAGCTACATCGGACTTTAGAGTATCTTCAGCCCTGTATAACCAAATTTTGTCTATTGTGAATGAAAACTAAACTGTCCAAAATCTAAAAATCCTTACATCCGAACCTTTTAATTCCTTCAATAAAATCTAACAAATATGAGTACTACAACTATTGAGACCTCAAAAACCGTTCTCCCTCCCTCAACCCATGAATTTGCTGAAATAATTCACCGACTTGAAGCAGGTGGGGCAATGCTGCCCGATACGCCTGAGAACCTAATGCAGATTATCGGTTTGTACAAAGCATACGCCGTCCCCATGGACTTTTACTGGCGGGACTTGCTCTATATTGCTGAACAGGTATTTCTCGATCCACTGCCGTTCTTTAAATATTTCATTCCTAAAGAGTACCTAGACCTGCAAAATCACTATTCTGGTGATGATGCTGACTTACGAATTTGGCGAGGCACAGGCTCTGCCCATCCTGAATTATTGGCATTTATGGCAAAAGGCGAAACCATGAACATGCCTAAAATCTTCCATCATCTCTGGCACGATCGCATTAATATGGAATTTGCCGAAGAATGTATGCGGGCAATGCTATGGCATCGGGGCATGGGTGGACAGTTTGATCCCTACTTAGACAGTGATGAATATAAAGCCAATGCTGATAAAGCAATTAGGGCATATTTTAAATTCAACCCAGTGATGATGGGACTGTATCAGCTATTTCCTGATATGTTTTTAGAGCAAGTTCGTCAAATGTCCTACTACTCCAATCTTGGGCTGTTTTGGGAAATCATGGCTCCTGTCTTTTTTGAAATGAGCGATCTCTATGATGAAGGCAAGATTGCCAGTGTCCCTGATGCTATGAATTTTTTAGTAAATGGTATTTTTGCAATCTCTGGTCGTCCCATTTATCACCATGTCCATATTCGGGGAGAAATCTATGAAATTATTCCGAAGTCCAAGGGCTTTATGTGGCTTTATGAAGCGGCTTTACCCTATGTAGAAGCGGTATTCTATCGAACTTCTCCCTTTAGAGGCACCAAGTCCTACAATGCCCAAGCCCAGCAGGTTCCTGACGAACAAAAGGATTTCCACTTTGGTATTCTCTACGCCGATGTCTTTCCCGTTGGTACCGCAGGCATTCCACCTACACTTCTAATGCAGGATATGTTGCATTTTCTCCCACCCTATTTAGTGGAATATTACGCCAAATACTGTCGTGGTGAGGATGATATGTTAGTGCAGTTAGGGGTTAGCTTTCAGCGATCAATGTATTGTGTAACTTCGGCGGTAATTCAGGCGTTACGAGCTGCCCTGCTCTATCCCCTCGATGATCCTAATCCCAGACACTTGGAAGCAAACCGAGCATTTTTTGAATCTCAAATAGATAGATTTAAACGCCCCGAAGCTCGCCTCCGCAATATCCAAAGTCAAGATTATCGCTGAGTTCTGTCTAGGGGTAAATTTACCAAAGCCAAGGCTACATAGTTCATACTTAAGATATGTAGCCTCAAAAATTTGGGTGGCAGCAATACCCAATCTTACGTTTTTTGCGATTCTGCTAGAAATTCAAAGAAAGTTGCTATGTTATTTAAACAACTGTACTAGTCCAATGTTTTTTTTAAGCCCTGTAATGAATCTTCAGAAGTTAATCAAGCCCAATTTAATCTTGTATAAACCTATTTGGTTTTTAACTGCCGATTTAATTAAGCAGTATGGGTTGCGGGGGCTAATTTTGGATGTGGATGATACTTTGCTAGGAAATAATGAACTAGAAGTTTGTCCAGAAGTAAGGCAATGGTTAGAAGATATGCGTCCCATTTGTCAAATTTCCCTTGTTAGTAATAATTTTAGTCATAGTCGAATTCAAGCGATCGCGGCAAAGCTAAATCTACCCTTTCGTAGTCGAGCCGCTAAACCATCTAGGCGGGCAGTCAGGGAAGCCTTAACAATTATGGATCTACCTGCAAGTCAAGTAGGTATGGTCGGCGATCGCATTCTGACCGATACACTTGTCGGAAATCGCTTAGGTATGTTTACAATCCTCATTCAGCCTCCCTATGAAGATACTTCTTGGCTGGGTGGGCGATCGCAAGTAGTCCGAAATTGGGAAAGTTGGCTGATTAAATCTGAAATTAAATCCTAGTAATTTAATCCAATGGTGTTGTCATTACCTGTTTTAAGATTGTTAATCCTTTTTTTACCTGTCTCGATACAGTTACAGCACTAATTCCTAGAATTTCAGCGACCTCACGGTGGGTAAATTCCTTTAAAAATACAAACTCCACCACTTCACGGGTTCGATCCTCAAGATGTGACAATGCTTGCTGCAAGCGCAAACTATCCTCCTGCGCCAACTGAAAGCTGCGGTATTTAGTATCTTGGACTAATTCCCCTAGGGATGTATGACCTTCATCATCATCATTTACGGGAGCATCTAAACTCAGGGGCGATCTGTTTCGACAAGCAAGTTTTATTTCCTGCCACTCCATTACCTTTATCCCCAAGGCTTCAGAAATTTCAAGATCAGAGGGATCTCTTTTTAGTTGGGGGCGAAGATTACGCGTAACTTTACAACCTTGGTTATATAAAGCTAACCATTGTCTAGGCATTTTTAGAGTTGGACTTTTATCACGGAGATAGTGTTGGATTTCTCCCCGAATATATGGAACCGCAAAGGTACTAAAGGCAAAACCTCGATCAATATCAAACTTTTCGATCGCCCGCAATAATCCCATAGAACCAACTTGAAGTAAGTCGTCATAAGTCTCGGTACATTGATTTGACCAGTGGTGCGCCTCTTTTTTGACTAAGCCAATATTTAACCTGACTAGGCGATCGCGGAGTGATAAAGATGGCTCGACTCGATAGATTTCAAAAACTTCTATGGTTTCAGCTTTAAGAACACCCGAAGGGGTATCATCGCTAATATTTCTACTTAACGACTTGGTGGAACCCTTAGAGATAGAATTAGGTTCAAGATAACTTTGAGGTTTTTCACCTAAAGCGACCTCAAGTATTGCACCTGCATAGGCTTGGATATATTGATGAATGTAAGGTATGGCAAAAGCTTTAAATGGTTGAGAAGAAAGCTCAGAATTATAAACATCTACAGCATGGGCTAACCCCTTTAATCCTGCTTGCATAAAATCTTCAGATGTATTTATTTCTTGTTTAGCTGAACTTTTTAAAACTTTTTGGACAAGCTCTGAATTTAACTCTAGTATTTTTACTTTTATGGCTGCCTGCAATTCTCGGGAATTGGAACTATGATAATCCCTAAGTAGTTTTGTGGTTTGAGCAATATGGTTGGAGGTATTGGTTGACATCTAGCTCAAATTTAAAAAGGCGAATCTAAATCAAGGCTTGGAACCACAAAAAATTACTATAAGCCGAAATACTATAAAACTAGTAAGAATATTAAG
>CASBQR010000134.1 GCA_949127865.1 Synechococcales cyanobacterium PMM_0082 | reverse complement strand
CGTGAGTTTGTACGTTCCGTAGCTAAATCAGAATTATATAAAAATAAATTCTTTCATTCCAATCCTCAAATTCGGTTTATTGAGCTTAACTTCAAACATTTGTTAGGACGGGCTCCTTATGATGAATCTGAAATTGCGGAACACAATGATACCTATAGCACCCTAGGTTATGATGCGGAGATCGATTCTTATATAGATAGTTTGGAATATATCGAAAGCTTTGGCGATTCCATTGTGCCATTCTATCGTGGATTTTCATCTCAAACTGGACAAAAAACCGTAGGATTTAATCGGATGTTTCGCCTTTATCGCGGCTATGCCAACAGCGATAATGCCCAATATGGGAAAAACAAAGCGCGATTAACCCGTGAAGTTGCCCAAAATGCTACTAACACGATTATATTCCCCACTGGTTCTATCCCATCTGCCCTTGATCCCTCTGCTAAGCTCTCTGGAGTCAGTGCAGGTAGCTCAGGACGGATGTACTTAGTGCAGATTTCTAATGGCTCTACTTTAGGAAATCGAACACAAGTACGACGCGATCGGAATTCTTATGTAGTTCCATTTGATCAACTTTCGACCAAACTTCAACAGATTCAAAAATCTGGCGGCAAAGTACTTAGTATTGTTGCTGCTAGCTAATTAAATCACTCATTAATTATGATTGGGGGATGGGTTTTGCTCCTCCCCTTAACCTTATATCTAAACAAAATAAAAACTTAAGGAGTTCATGGCATGGCTGTTACCACAGTAGCGAACCGACTAGGAATTGACGCATTTCAAGGTTCATCACCTGTAGAATTGAGACCAAATTATAGCCTTGATGATTTACAGGTAGTAATTTTTGCTGCCTATCGTCAAGTACTTGGCAACGACTATATAATGGCAAGCGAGCGTCTGACTGCTGCTGAATCTTTGCTCAAAGAAGGAAATATCACAGTTCGAGAATTTGTCCGTTTGTTAGCCAAATCTGATCTATACAAAAGTAAGTTCTTCTTTCCTAATTCTAATACGCGCTTTACAGAATTAAATTACAAGCATTTATTAGGGCGCGCCCCCTTTGATGAAGCTGAGCTAATCAATCAGTTTCATATCTACGATACCCAAGGCTATGATGCTGATATTGACTCCTATATTGATAGTGTTGAGTATTCAGAAAACTTTGGCGAAAATATTGTTCCCTACTACCGTGGTTTCGATTTTAGCTCTGGGGCTAGAACTGTAGGTTTTAATCGGATGTTTCGTCTGTATCGTGGCTATGCCAACAGTGATACCTCTCAAGTGGAAGGAGCTTCTGCTCGTTTAACTCGTGATCTTGGGCGCAATACTACATCTGCAATTGTGGCTCCTTCTGGCGGTTCCAGTGGTTGGTCTTATAAAAATTCATCTGATGCAGTTCCCAGTGTCCGTTTGGGTGTCACTGCTGATGATAAAGGAAAAGTTTATCGAATCGAAGCCAGTGGCATCTATGGACAAGGTTATCCTAAGACCCGTCGGAGTGCAGCAGCCTTTTTAGTCCCCTACGATAGTTTATCTGCGAAAATTCAGCAAATTCAGCGTCAAGGCGGTAAAATTGCATCTATAACTGCAATTTAAGCTTAATTTTAGTAATAGTAAGGATAATTCACGATTTTCTTTACCTATCAACGGATAGAAAAAGTTCATTCTTACCTTTACGATTAAGCATTACTAAAATACAAAAGATAATCTAAGGAGAAATCATGCACGGTCAAACATCCATTGGAGTTGCTGCAAATACTGAAGCAGGACGCAGAATCTTTCAAATTGAAGTCTCTGGACTTCGTCAAAGTGAAGAATCTGATAAAACAAAATTTGCTATTCGTCGTAGTGGCAGCACTTTTTTTACTGTGCCTTACACCAAGATGAACGAAGAAATGCAACGAATTAATCGTTTGGGTGGCATTATTATCTCTGTTTCACCTTTGGTTATTTAAGTATCTATACTAATGCATGAACAGCAGTCTAATGTAGCAGCAAATGAACTGACGACCACAGTGGCTATTAACCAACTGCGATCGCCAGATTTAAGCCTTCGTTATTATGCTGCTTGGTGGTTAGGGAAAATGCGGGTACATGAGGCGGTAGATGCGTTAATAGTAGCAATTGAAGATAGTGAAGATCGAACTGAATTGGGTGGTTACCCTCTGCGGCGTAATGCGGCAAGGTCTCTGGGCAAATTAGGAGATATTAAGGCAATACCTGCTTTAATTTTCGCCTTAAATTGTGAAGATTTCTATGTTCGTGAAGCTGCGGCTCAGGCGATCGAAGAAATAGCGAGTCAACCTCAAGGTTCCATTTCAGCTCAGGTAGCCGTTGTTCCTTTAGCAAAGTTGCTATCTTCTCAAGACTATCGTGATTTAGAGCAACCCTATGAAGCAATTCTAGAGGCACTAGGTCGGCTGAAAGCCAATGCTTTTAAGCATCTAATTGAGCCATTTCTCCAGCACACTGTAGTGCGTATTCGTCTGGCTGCCGCCCGATCTATGTATGGATTAACAGGTGATGATCAGTACGCCGATCTATTAGTAGATGCATTATCTAACCCTGATATTAATATCCGTCGGGTGGCACTAACTGATCTAGGTGAAATTGGCTATTTAGCGGCGGCGAGCGTAATTGCTCATGCCCAAACAGAAAATAGCTTTAAGCTTTTTGCCTTAAAAGGAATACTCGATACTCATTTACCAAATGTGAATCAAGATTCTGAACTATTAGAAAATTTGCAGCAAGTTATGCTGTTAATGGACGATCTTCTATAAATATTTCAAATATTCTGATAAATCAAGAGACGGAAATTAAAAGAGGAACCAAGCCCATGCGTAATATAGATTTATTAATTCAAGATATAGATCAAGCACATACTCCTGCCCAACTAGTACAAGCAGTCCATGCTCTTGCTGACACTCGGAATGAACGGGCAATTCCGACTTTAATTTCGGTACTCGGTTTTAATAACCCTGGGGCGGCGATCGCGGCTATGCATGGACTAGTAGCAATTGGTCGCAGTTGTGTCGATAGTTTGATGTCATTGATGGATGACTATAACTATGGTGCCAGAGCATATACAGTTAGAGCTTTAGCGATGATCGGCGATCCAAAGGCGTTGCCAATTCTCTTAAGTTGTGCGAAGACTGACTTTTCTCCTAGTGTGCGTCGGGCTGCCATTAAAGGCTTAGGCAAGATACACGGAGAATGGGTAGAAATGATTGATTATTCCGAAGTTTTAATGACATTACAATCTATGCTTAAAGATCAAGATTGGTCTATTCGTTATGCGGCGATTGTGGCATTAGATGGGTTGGGGAAGTTGAGTCATGGAATTTCGACTAAGGCGATCGCTTTACTCGAATCAAGCAAAACCCATGAGTCTGATTTAACCGTAAAGTCACGGATGGAAATGGCTTTATTTAGAGTTAATTTTGACCAAGACCGTCAACCTGTTAGCTGTATATAGTTTATAAGTTTTTTAGATAGGATTTTTTATATGCTTCCTTTAATTTCTTTTAATCCCACTACCCAAAATCATCGTGTTAACGGCTACGATGTCCTCGATGAAGATGATCCAGTAATTTATCGCCTTAGTGAATCAACAGATCAAGAAAATCTAAATGCGTTGATCTGGGCAGCCTATCGCCAAGTATTTAGTGAGCATTTAATTATTGATAGTAACCGTCAAACATTTTTAGAATCCCAACTTAGAAATCGCCAGATCTCCGTCAGAGAATTTATCCGCGGACTAGGTAAATCTGAAACTTACTACCGTCTGGTTGCTGAAACTAATTCTAACTATCGCCTTGTGGACTTAAGCTTTACTCGCTTCTTGGGACGGGCTTCCTACGGTAAAGATGAACAGATTGCAAATTCGATTATTATTGCCACGAATGGCTTAGAAGGTTTCATCGATAGTATTGTGGATAGCACTGAGTATTTAGAAAATTTTGGTGAAGATATTGTGCCTTACCAAAGACGCAGAATGGGCGATCGCCCCTATAACCTAGTCAATCCTAGATATAGTGATTATCAAAGAGCAAAGGAAGCAGCCCTTATTACCTCTGGAAGTTTGAGTGTTGGTCAGAAATTTGACTATGGTGTGGTGAGTCGTGAACGAATTCGCAGTGCAATTCCTTCTATATTTTTAAGTATGGTTAGTGATATTAATCCTGCTCAAGGCGATTATCAATATGCTCGCAGTGGGGGTGTCAATGCTAACAAAATTAATATTCCAGATATGACCGTGGACACTAATGCTGCTAAAGTATCTCGGCGGGAAAGTTCGACACCTTATAGTTATTTACCCAAGTAATTTCTAAAATACCGATCTTAAAATCTTAATAACCAGAATAGTATGGCAATTCCTTTACTCGCAATTAAACCTTCTTCCCAAAACCATCGGGTTGCTGGTTATGAAGTTCCTAATGAAGATACTCCTTTTATCTATCGGTCTGAAAATTTAACTGATTTAGGCTCGATTCAAGCTCTAATCTGGGCTGCTTATCGTCAAATTTTTAGCGAACACGTCATCCTTGAAAGTAACCGCCAAACTTTCTTGGAGTCTCAATTCAAAAATCAACAGATTCTTGTACGGGATTTGATTCGGGGGCTCGGTAAATCTGAAACCTTTTATCGTCTAGTTGTAGAGCCGAATTCTAATTATCGCATTGTGGAAATCTGCTTAAAAAGATTCCTTGGTAGATCTCCCTATAATGAAGCTGAGAAAATTGCTTGGTCAATTGCGATCGCCAACACAGGCATTGATGGATTTATTGATACCCTAGTTGAAAGTGAAGAATATTTACAGACCTTCGGGGAAAATACTGTTCCCTACCAACGTCGACGCATGAAAGAACGTCCTTTTAATTTAGTTACGCCTCGCTATGGGAGTGATTGGCGGATCAAACAAGAGGAGGCTTATCCTAAACAGGGCGATATTCGTAACTTTATCGAACTCGCAAGACAAGTGACGATTAAACAAGTTCCGATTAAGCCCATTAGCACCGCCAATATTGTCATTCCCGATATGACTCGTAAATCTACAGACCCTGTACCTGCTTCGGTACGGAGTTCTTTTAGATTCCCTGTTCGCTAACAAAAAAATTCTTTGGAGAAATATCAATGTCACCTTTACCTTTAATGACCGTCATTCCATCTTCTCAAAATCAACGGGTTGCTAGTTTTGGTTTCGCCGATGAAGATGAAGATACGCCCTTTATCTATCGTACAGAAAATGTATCAGGGGTTGCAGACTTAGAAGATATTATCTGGGCTGCCTACCGTCAGGTTTTTAGCGAACATGTCATCCTTGAAAGTAATCGCCAAACCTTCTTGGAATCCCAATTCAAAAGCGGCATGATTTCAGTGCGTGACTTTATTAGAGGTTTAGGCAAGTCTGAAACTTTCTATCGTTTAGTGGTCGAGCCAAATTCCAACTATCGAGTTGCAGAACTTACGCTGAAGCGTATTCTTGGGCGATCGCCTTACAATAAAATGGAAGAGATCACTTGGTCAATTGTCATTGCCGAGCAAGGTATTAGTGCTTTTATTGACGCTGTAGTTGATGGTGATGAGTACGAACAAGCCTTTGGTGACAATACTTTGCCATACCAACGGAAGCGGATGCAGGAACGTCCTTTTAACCTAGTCACACCCAGATATGGGGCTGATTACCGTGAAAGTGCTGGCATTACCAAGTACGATTGGCAATTTACTTTACAAAAATACTTCACTGCCAAAGCCCAAACTCGGCGTTTACCCGAAGGCGATCCCAACAAGTTTAGAGAAATGGCTCTAGCTGTGTCCCCTAAAACCAATTATGCTCAAAAACTAAAAGCTTCTGATATTCCTAACTACATGGCAGCAGTTCCCTATCGTGGCAAGCGTTAGAATTCAGTAATTAAACCTGATTAAGAAATTATTAAAAAATTTACTGGGGTCAACTTGACCTCTTTTTTATTGATTATTGTTAATCCTAATCAGCAGCAGATATTTGCTTAACAACAGTCATCGCCGAATAGCTCACTCCTGCTGTACCTTCGCCTGGATGAGTGCAATCGCCCACTAACCAAATATTTTTTAATGGGGTACGATTGGCAAATCCAAAGGGGGAAAAAGTTGATACTCTCATGCCGATACCGCCGACCATACCTTGATCTCGACCTGTAAAGCGGCTAAAAGTGCGGGGAGTTGCGGCTTCTTGGTAAATAATATGATTTTCTAAATTAAAGTATTTTCCTAATTGGGCGATCGCTCGTTGGGTAAATATAGTTTTAAGATTTTCATAGTCTTCCGTTTGCCAAGCAAATATATCTGTAAATTCTGAAGCAATGATCGTGGCTTGTCCTAGGGGCGCTCTGCCGTCTCCTTCTTTGCTGACCGAAACAAAAAGCGATCGGGTATCTTCGTACTGATCTAAAAATTGCAGGTGGGGTGGACAGCGATCGGGAACGGCTTTTCGATCTACTCCTAAATAGACAACAAATGCCCCAGAAGCAGGTTTCAGGTTTTGTACACGTTTTTTATATCCCTTTGGAGCTTGATCGCCTAATAATCGCATTAAGCTCTGCACAGTGACATTAGCTACAATCTGATCGGCGGTTTCCCAATTGATTGCCTGTGTGCGTTGATTATAAACCTTTACCTGAATTGATTTAGGATCGATCGCTTGCACAGTATGTCTCATATATAATTTGCCTCCATACTTTTCTAAAGCTTCCACAAGGCGATCGCTTAAAACTTGCATACTTCCTTGTAAATGCCATAAACCTAAGGGAGCTTGAGAAACTGACATACTGGTAGCGGCATAGAGCAAAGCTGTCTCCTCGGCATTAACTTGGGAATAGAGTTTTAGTTGCAGATCTAAAAATGTGCGTAAACGGCGATCGCGATCTAAACCAAATCCCCTGAGGGCATCGCCTACGGTAGAAAGCGTGAAAGGCACAGTAAATAAAGTATCCCAGCGCAGGGCTTTGATTAATTGAGCTAAATCCCAGAGATTACGGGGAGGCAAAACTGGATTTCGGGACTGAAAACGCCAACTGGGCTTGAATAAATTCTGTAAAAACCGCCAAAATGGTTCACTTTGGGGAAATTGTCTTTGCCTTTCCGCTTGCCACTGGGTTGGATCGCGCCATATATTAATCGGCTCAGATTCGTTGGGTAAAAATACGGCACAGGCTGGATCGCAGGGGGTAGACGTAGGAATTTCCATACCTAATTCCCTAAAAATTTGGTGGTGAATCCCTCCCTCTTCTAGTCCAGCTACTTGAGTTGCCCCCACATCAAAGATAAAGCCTTGGCGTTTAAATGTGGAGGCACAACCACCTGGAACGATCGCTTGATCAAATATCTTTACCGCATAACCCCGCTTTGCTAATAATGCCCCTGTTGTGAGTCCACCAATTCCTGCGCCGATGATGATTACTCGCTTTGGCATACTTTTAATAGAATTTTTAACAATTATTTAATTATCTTAATATTCTACTAGCCAAATTAAGAGCAATTTAACAGATTTTTGGTTTAGAGGGGTTTCCGTCTCCAAACCCAGATCCATATAACTCTGTATCTAAAAGAAGGGCGAATTCCCCAAGAACCATGACAGAATAGTACTAACATAAAACAGCAAAAGCTATGGTTACTATACCTTTTGAATATCGTCACCTACTGACAGCAGCAGACCTCCCAGATTCTGATGAAACCCCTGTGGATAATGAACTCCAAAATGATATTCCCAATATGCTTCTTAACCTGTTGCGAGCAATCTGGGCAGAGCGATCGGATTGGTTTTGGGGTGTGGATATGGGCGTCTATTATGAACCAAATGTTGAGGTTCCAGAGCAATCTAAAGTTATTGTTCCTGATGGCTTTTTGGCTTTGGGTGTACCTAGATATTCAGATGAAGGTGGAAGGCTAAGTTATGTACTCTGGCAGGAGCAAGTTTTACCTATTTTGGCGTTAGAAGTAGTTTCTAAGAAATATAACGGTGAATATGACCGCAAGCTCAATGAGTATCAAGCTTTAGGGATTTTGTACTATGTAGTTTATAACTCCACTCGAAGAGGTTTATATAAAAATCGTCAATCTTTAGAGGTGTATAAGTTAGTTGATGGTAAGTATGAACTCACACCCTCAATCTCTTTGTTGCAAGAAGGAAAAATGGTTTGGATGCCAGAAATTGGACTAGGTATTGGCTGTGAGCGCAGTGTGCAGTCTAGCTGGCAACGTGAGTGGTTGTATTGGTACGATCGCACTGGTCAGAGATATCCCACAGGAGAGGAACAAGCTGCCCAAGACCGACAAGCTAGGATTGAAGCTGAGGCGATCGCATTACAAGCAGAACAAAAAGCCCAACGATTGGCAGAAAAGCTTAAAACTCTTGGGATTGATCCTAGTGAAGTATAGGCGATCGCTATTTCTATATGCAGGTTTTTAGAATTGTAATTAAAGCATCAATATCATCAGTAGTACTTAGATAATGCAATGAAACCCTTAAACAGTCAGGGGTAGGAATTGAACGCACTAAAATTTTATGATTTGTTTCTAAGAGTTGCGAAAATTGGGTGTGGGATTTATTAGCGATCGCAAAACTGACTAATCCACAACTGGGCGGTTCTTTTTTAATACAAGTAACAGTGGGAATTTCTTGTAAAGCTTGCCATAGATATTGACTGAGTTCACAAATACGAGCATATCGTTCGGTTTGGGTGCCATAGGTATTTGCTTGGGCGATCGCTTCTCGTAAAGCCCCATAGAGAGGATAGGTAGAGGTGGCAACTTCAAATTTTTGGGCATCAGGTCGCCATTGGATATCTGGAGCGTTGTAAACCAGACTGCGCCATCCTGCAAAAGTCGGTTCTGAAATTTCTAAAATTTGCGGATTAACATATAGTCCGCCTACGCCTAAAGCCCCATTCCACCATTTATGCCCCGTAAAAGCATAAAAATCCACACCTAACTCGGCTAAATCTAAGGGTAAAACTCCCACGGATTGAGCAGCATCGATCGCAACTAACACATTTCGGTCATGGCAAACTTGCACAATTTCGGCTAAAGGTAATACCTGTCCCGTATTCCAACATACATGACTAAACATGACCATACGGGTTTGAGGTTGCAAATGTTGTTGAATAGTGGTTATGGCTACTTCAGGATCGGCATTGGCAAATACGGGAAAATAATCTACGGCGATTCCAAATCGAGTTTGTAAAGATTTAGCGATCGCCAAAATACTCGGATGTTCACAATCAGAAATTAATAAGCGATCGCCCTGTTGCCATTTATAACTCCATAAAGCGATATTACAACCGTGGGTGGTGTTCTCAGTGAGGGCTATGGTTTCGGGAGACACATTAAATTCCGAAGCGATCGCCGCTTTGAGTAAATTTGTTTCCGCAATTATCCACTGATTAGCAGTTGCAGAAAAAGAACCTATGGATTCAATATGGGTAAAGTTTTCTAGGATTTTAGCTAAAACTTGGTGGGACAAAACTCCCTGTCCGCCGTAATTAAAATAGGTTTTATGGGCTAAGGCGGGATAGAGCGATCGCCTGTCAGTGAGGCTAAGTGAATCTACGATCATGGGTTTAAGTTAGGTTTTTCGCTATTTTTAGCATAATTTTTCACCAATCTTAGGTTTCACCATCTGAATCATGGCGTGAATCAGCGAACGCGGTGTGTAATATTCACCACCATTCCGCCGCGCCTTACCCATATTTTTGATTTTGGCTTCATAGAGATGGGATAACTCGTGTTTTTCCTGTTGAGATCTAAACCTTAATTCATCAATATATTCCAGCGCATCCCGCAAACTGTAGCCACTTTGAAACCTATTTTTAATCTCGCTAAAAATCTCACCAATCTTATACTCTAAGGTATCTGGACTAGTCGCCCGTTGCTTGAAACCCTGTAAATATGGGAATAACTGACGATTAACATAATCAATTAAATCATCACCAGTCAGCGCATGATTTTGATCTAATTTCCCATCTTGACCTTTTGGTGCAGCCCAAACCGACCACTGATGAGCTTTATCAATAATAAAAGTATATGATTCACCTTTTAATTCAGCCTCTAGCGCCCTTTCCCCTTCCAAATCATCCAAATACTTCAAAAACAGCAGCCAAGAAGTTTGCTCTGTATAATCTAATTCGGTAGTGCAACCAGCCTCTTTCCAGAGAACATCATCAATATTTTTAAAAGTCTGCTCAAACATTTAGTGTAATGTCAATATAAAAGGTTGAAAAGTATTCTCATAATTTTAAGCATAATTCATTAACGCCCCTGTGACTTTTTACCATCAGCATAAGCGAATTGACTCCAAAAAATAGTCGCAGCGACCTCAATTTGCGAATGTACATAAATGGAGAATAGGAGACTCGAACCCCTGACCTCTGCGGTGCGATCGCAGCACTCTACCAACTGAGCTAATTCCCCGTAGAACATTTAGGATACCAGATTGGTAATCAAATCTCGAATAAGTTGCCTAGAAACCTTTCCACTAGCAGTTGTGGGCATAGAGTCAACAATATATATTCTTTTGGGTAGTTTATATCTTGCTAAACTCTCACCAATACAAAACTCCCTTACCGAGTCAAGGTTGATACTTCGATCGCTTACTTGCAAAACTGCTGCTACTATCTCTCCCCATTCTTGATCGGTAATACCAACGATACAGGCATCTTGAATATGAGGATGTTTAAGTAAAACTGATTCAATTTCCGGAGGATAGATATTCTCACCGCCACTGATAATAAGGTCATGCCTACGATTAAGCACATATAAGTATCCCGCATTATCTAAATAACCTATATCTCCAGTATTGAACCAGTTGTCTTCTAGATTAGGATAATTTAGATATCCTTTCATGAGATTATCCCCTTTGATTAAAATCTGTCCGATCGCCCCAATTTCCACTTCAACTTGATCATTCCTAAGAGAGCCAATTCGCACTTGATTACAACTTAAAACCTGCCCAGACGAACCTATTTTAGATGGAATATCCTCAGTTGAAAGAGTAGCAACTTGGGAAGTAGCTTCGGTTAGACCATAGGTGAGTAAAATTGGCAACTTTAGTTCTAGGCATTGATTCAGAAGTTCTTGATTACTAGATGCTCCTCCCAAGAGAATTCCCCGCAGGTTTTGCCAAGGTTCCAGAGTATTTTGGAAGTCTGGACTAGCTAGAATTCTGAATAACATAGTGGGAACTAAAGAGATAAATGTAATTTCCTGAGTAGCGATCGCCTTGCAAACTTCATAAACATCAAACTTCGGTAACAGAACCATGGGCATACCCCAAATCACACTACGCCAAAGGATAGATAGTCCGCCAATATGATACAGTGGCAAACAATTTAACCAGCGATCGCTATTTGGATTAATTTTAAGATGATTATAAGAAGCGATCGCACTAGCTAAATGATTCTGATAAGTTAACTGCACACCTTTAGGAACTCCTGTTGTCCCAGACGTATATATTATGGTGTGAATATGATTTAAGTCTATATAGTTACTCAGTAAATTTTGGTTTAACTCGAATTTTCTGTTAACTAGATCCTCTAAATTTAGGAGTTGTGAATCTGGAATTAATAGTCTATTAACTGTTT
>CASBQR010000133.1 GCA_949127865.1 Synechococcales cyanobacterium PMM_0082 | reverse complement strand
TATACGCACTTACATCAAATTCTGAAAATTTTGGGATTGCAGTTTTAGAAGCTCTGGCATCAGGAACGCCTGCGGTGGTAACAACTGGTGTGGCTCTTGCTGATCTGGTTAAAGAACAAAATTTGGGTTGGGTTGTGGACTTGGAAATTGAGGCGATCGCTACCGCAATTCAAGAATGCCTCGATCATCCTGAAACTACGAAATTAATGGGCGATCGCGCTACCGAGTATGTAGCTGAACATTACAGTTGGAATAAAATAGCGCGTAGTTTAGAGACCATTTACACTGATATTATTGAGCAAAACGCCAATATAAAACTAAAGTAATACACTAATATTGCTCATAAGTATTTACCAAAAGCTGGTGATTTCCCCAAATGTTAAGAATTGGGCGAGTTTGTGAACTGTTTAAAAACACCGCTCATGATACACTTTGTTTATCCTTAACTGATCTTTTACCATGAAATCTCAAATTGGGCGCTGGGGAAATTCATTGGCTATTAGAATTCCAAAATACATAGTCGATGAATTGTCTTTAGCTGTAAATGATGACGTAGATTGTTCTCTTGAACAAGGGCAGCTTATCATTAAGCCAATTCACAAGATTCCTAAATATACTCTTTCAGATCTAATAAACCAAGATTTGGAAACAGAATCAGAGATTGATTGGGGTCAGCCTAGCGGTGACGAAGAATGGTAGATTACATTCCCCAACGTGGACATTTCATCTGGCTCAATTTCGATCCTCAATCGGGTTATGAACAAACGGGTAAACGTCCAGCGCTGGTTCTAAGTCACACAAAGTTCAATGATTATAGAGGTTTTATTTTTGCTTGCCCCATTAG
Organism: Synechococcales cyanobacterium PMM_0082; assembly: GCA_949127865.1. GTDB lineage: Bacteria > Cyanobacteriota > Cyanobacteriia > Pseudanabaenales > Pseudanabaenaceae > PCC-7502. The sequence continues at coordinate 16,171 of CASBQR010000133.1, read as the reverse complement.
CACCACCAAGCGCAAGAACCCTTTCTATGTTGAGATCCATTCAGGTCAATTAGTGAATGGGGTAGTTATGTCCGATCAACTGCGTTCATTAGACTACCGATCCAGAGGCGCAGAACTAATTTCCATTTGCCCTGAAGATTTTTTGGCTGAAGTACTGGCTCGTATTCATCCGATTATCTTCTAGATCTTAATCTCCAGAAACTGGCGGAAAAACTGCGATCGCTGGGAGTTGACACCGAAGAGATCGGCTGATTATGTTATTTTGATGATAGTTTAGCCGGCATATTACCTATGGCGATCGCAACAGAGCAGTTATTTACTAATTATGTCAATGACTATGAGAGCGACTTTTATGCTTGGACACAGAATCAGGCTCAGATTCTGAGAGATCGGCAGTGGCAGCTAATAGATATTCAACATTTAGCTGAAGAAATTGAAGACATGGGACATGCTGAAAAACGTGAGTTAGAGAGCCGTTTAGAGGTTTTGTTGATGCATTTATTGAAGTGGCAATTTCAAAGCGATCGCCGATGTCGCAGTTGGCAATTGACGATCAAAGAACAAAGGCTACGTCTGCACAGACATCTCAAGCAAAATCCTAGTCTTAAATCTGTAATCCCAGAAGTATTCGCAGATGTGTATCAACTAGCAGTTGTGGGTGCGGCAAAGGAAACGGGATTGGATATATTTCCCGACATCTGTCCATACACCTTTGAACAAGTAATTTTAGATGTATTTTTACCTGATTAATTGAGATTATCACTATGGTTGCAACTATTACTAAGCCCATTACTCTAGAGCAGTTTTTACAAAATCCAGAAACTGAGCCAGCTAGTGAATATATCGATCAGCAAATCACCCAAAAAACCATACCAAAAGGACGACATAGTAGACTACAAAGCAAGATTTGCCAAGAAATCAACCAAGTCTCAGAAACTCCAAAAATAGCCTATGCGTTTCCAGAGTTGAGATGTACTTTTGATGGTCGGTCAATTGTTCCAGATATCGCCGTTTTTCTGTGGCAGAATATTCCCTTTCTAGAAAATGGTGAGATTCCTGATAATTTTGATCTAACTCCCGATTGGATTATTGAGATTCTCTCACCTGATCAAAATGCTCACAAAGTTATTGGTAAGATTTTGCATAGTCTGCGACATGGCACAAAACTAGGGTGGTTTCTCGATCCCAGCGATCGCAGTATTCTCATATTTTTACCCGAACAGCAGCCCTTGTTAATGGCAAATAGCGATACTTTACCAGTCTTAGATCCAGTATCCTTAAAGTTAACTGTTGAAGATACTTTTAATTGGTTAAAAATGTCCTAATTAAAAAGCGGCTTTTAGCATACAGGAATTTAAATGATTCACTTTTCTGGTCAAAATTATTTTTATGAATACAGCAAAGACTCTTTACGAAGCTGATTTCGATCTTTGGTTGGCAGAAACTGTAAATTTATTGCGAAAAGGAGCGATCGCCGACTTGGATATCGAAAATCTTGCCGAAGAAATTGAAGATATGGGGAATAATCGCAAAGATGCCTTAGAAAGTAATTTAATCAGAGTTTTACAACATTTACTCAAATGGAAATATCAACCACAAAAGCGAACTAATAGTTGGAAAGTATCAATTACAGAGCATTCTCTGCGGCTGAATAAAGCCTTCAAAAAAAGTCCTAGCCTTAAGCCTTATTTTGAAATGGTGTTTGATGAATGCTATCAGGATGCTAGATTAATTACTGCTCAAGAGACAGGGTTAGATATTGCTGTTTTTCCAGAGATTTGCCCCTTTGAACCAGTAGACATTTTGAATCCTCGATATTTGCCTGAGGATTAAAATAGTTTTGTAAAATAGTTTTACGATGACTGCAACAAATAAATTTAGAAGCCAGAATTTTGACTATAAAAACAGACAACAGACCAGAGTACTTTTATAAAACTCAAGATTCTGGACACCACCATGCATATTTACTCGAACCTGTAATAGCAATAAATTTAATTCATGAATGCTTTAACTATCAGCTTAGATTCCATACTTGACATCACCGATCAGCAGTTCTTTGAAATCTGCCAAAAAAATTGCGATTTAAGATTTGAGCGCAGCGCTCTAGGAGATATTACTATTATGGCTCCCGCAGGTAGCGATACGGGAATGCGTAACTCAGATTTCAATGCCGATCTAGTAATTTGGAATCGACGAAAAAAGTTAGGTTATACTTTTGACTCTTCTACTGGGTTCAAGTTGCCGAATGGGGCAAACCGATCGCCTGATGCTTCATGGATTTTAAAAGCAAGGTGGGAATCCTTAACCCTAGAGGGAAAATCGAAATTTGCGCCAATCTGTCCAGATTTTGTAATGGAATTAATGTCGCCTAGTGATAGTCTCAAGGTAACCCAAGCCAAGATGCAAGAATATCAGGACAATGGGGCAAGACTTGGATGGCTAATTAATTGTAAAGAGCGGGAAGTTGAGATCTATCGAATCAATCAGACAGTTGAAATTTTGCGATCGCCATCAACTATTTCGGGCGAAGATGTATTGCCAGAATTTGTTTTCGACTTAGGCTTGATTTGGTAGGGCTTGGATCTGGTACTCCTAAAAGCAATATATGCCAAAATTCTCGCTATATAATAGAAAAAATATGTTGGCGATCGCTCTCATAAGCTCACAATAAGATCATGCAAATACTCCAAAGATATTCGTCAGTTTTACCCCGTATTACTTGGGAAAAACTACCAGAAGACTTTATTTTGCCAGATGACCCCGTGGAAAGTACCCTTCAACCCCTATTAGCCGCCGCTTTACGTGAATCCCTAGAATTAGCTGGCTTAATTCTTGAATCGATGATCGTTGCCTCCAACTTTGGGCTATGTGCCAATGTCAACGACAAAACCGTTGTCAAAGCTCCTGATTGGGTATATATTCCCTCCGCTTATCCAATTAAATCTGGGGAAATTCGCCGTAGCTATACGCCGCACGCTGAAGGTAATAATGCGGAAATTGTGATGGAGTTTATTTCGATTTCCGAGGGAACAGAATATTCGATCGCGCCTCATTATCCCTATGGCAAGTGGTATTTTTACGAACAGATATTAAAAGTTCCTGTGTATGTGATTTTCCATCCTTGTACAGGTGTTTTAGAGGTTTATTTCCTGATAGATGACGGATACCGAATTCAGAAACCCGATCAAAATCAGCGCTACTGGATCGAAAGTATGCAATTGTTTTTGGGTATATGGATAGGTAAAAAAGCTGAAGAGCTTGGTTGTTGGTTGCGGTGGTGGGATCGCTCAGAAAATTTACTTCTCTGGGGTATTGAACTGGTCGAGCAAGAACGTCAACTGGTCGCTCAAGAGCGTCAACTTACCGAACAGGCTGAACAAAGATCTCAACGTTTAGCAGAAAAGCTGAGAATGTTGGGGATCGATCCTGATATCTAATTCTAAGCGATCGCTGGATTTGCCCTGAATATGATCTGGATTTACTATGGAACATCTATGGATTACAAGTCCCAGATGTCTGGACACTTTAGGACAGTTAGACCCTAATTAGTCGCAAACTGTGAATTGGATAGTTTTGCATTATCTGGTCAATTTGCTTAAGATAAAACTGTGAAGGTTTAGTTTTACCCCTCTCCCAACGTTGGATTGTTTTGATACTTACAGATAGAATTTCGGCTAACTCGGCTTGGGTTTTACGTAGACTTAGCCTAAGATTAACTATATCTGTATTTTGGGGATGCTGATAAAGGTTACTTTGTTTATTCGTAGCAGCGATCGCGTTAGCAATGTCATAAACTCTATTATCTTTTGCCATTTGGAGAATCGTGGCGATCGCATTAGCATTGGGAATAGATTTGTTTGTTTCCCATCTGTAGATTGTTTTGGTGGAAACCCCTAAACAGCCAGCAAGTTCTTCCTGTGACATTCCTAGTTTGTGTCGCAAGTTAAGGATTTGGCAACTAATTCGATCGGTTACAAACATAATTTTTAGGATTACTTAAACCTATGGAAAAAGCAAAAGGCTTATCAGAGTATCAATATAATTCTAGTCAACTTTCCCATACTTATGATTATCTGGCCACTCCATTGCTAACGATGCTACCCCCCCCCTACAAATACGAGCAATGGGGAAGAGATTTGTGTTTTAGATTTGGGCTGTGGAAATGGAAGCTTCACTAATATCCTGAGTAATCATGGCTATAACGTAACTGGGGTTGAAGAATCGCCATCTGGTGTTGCGATCGCTAAACAGCAATACCAAAATTGCAAATTCATCGAAGCTAGTATTTATGATTTGCCATATTCGGATTTGAACCCAGAATTTGATGCGGTTATTTCAGTTGAAGTTATCGAACATCTCTTTGACCCCAAGCAATTGATTAGAGCCGCTAAAAAGTGCTTAAAGCCTAGCGGGAGACTGATTTTAACAACACCCTATCATGGTTACTGGAAAAATTTGGCTCTTGCCCTAACTGGTAAAATGGATAAGCACCATACAGTTCTTTGGGATGGTGGACATATTAAATTCTTCTCTGTGGAAACTCTTAGTCAATTGTTAAAATCAGAGGGTTGCGAAGATATTCAGTTTGAGTTTGCAGGGCGTTACCCCTATTTATGGAAATCAATGCTATGTAGTTGTAGATTTCAGTGACTATAATAAATTCTGATAAGTGAAAACCGACAAACTTTTCTATCGTCTTTTTTTGTCTCAACCGAGCCTAATTGCCGAGTTAATCCCTGAAATTCCCATAGACTGTGAATTCACCTACAGTGCCCCAGCAATTAAAGAAAAGGGATTTGCGATCGATGGTCTGCTAACACCTGTTGGCGACGATCCAAGTCTACCTATGGTATTTCTAGAAGCGCAGATGCAAAGAGATCCGCAATTCTATGGGCGTTACTTTGCTGAAATATTTCTGTATTTACATCAATATGAAATCCAAAAGCCTTGGTATGGACTATTGATTTTGCCAAATCGCAGCGAGAATCTAGGGGCAGAAATTCCTTACCGTGCATTGTTAAACGCTCAGGTAAAGCAGATATATTTGGATGACTTACTAGAGCTAACAGATTTAAGTCCAAATCTAGCCCTCTTAAAATTGCTGGTAGTGGATGAGGCAGAAGCTCTAGTTTTAGCCCAATCTATACTTAAAACCGCAGATACTGAGGAGGAAAAGCGGCGACGATTAGATTTGGTAGAAGCTATACTTGTCAATAAGTTCCCCCAACTGAGTACTGAGGAGATTTTAAAAATGTTAAATCTAAAAACCGCAGATATAAAAGAAACTCGTTTTTATCAAGAGGTGCTTCAAGTCGGTCTGGATGAAGGACGGCAAGAGGGATGGCAAATTGGTCTGGATGAAGGACGGCATGTAGAGGCTGCTAATTTAGTTATCCGTCTGTTAATACGTCGTTGTGGCTCTCTGCCACCTTCTTTAGAACATCAAGTGCGATCGCTATTGGTTAATCAATTAGAAATGTTAGGCGAGGCTTTGTTAGATTTTAGGGCGATCAAAGATTTAGAAAATTGGTTGGTGGCAATATCGTAATGTCTCCGAAGAGCGTGCAGGATAAAATGTCAGAAAACTAAGGAAATTTAATGAGACGGGATTCCCTATTTTACAAACTGTTCCAGCAATTTCCACCGTTATTATTTCAACTACTGCCAACCTCACCAATAAACGCAGACGAGTAGCGATTTGATTCCGTGACAGTCAAAGAGCCGAAATTTGAGATTGATGGCGTATTTATACCCCGTTATGCCAATGGCATCGTCTATTTCTGCGAAGTGCAATTTCAACTAGACGAGCAGCTTTACGAAAGAATTTTTGCGGAATCTTTCCTGTATTTTTATCGCAATCGGCAAAGATTCAGCGATTGGCAAGTCGTCATAATCTACCCGTCTCGATCCACAGAGCAGAAAAATCTTGAACCCTATAGTGATTTACTGAATGGCGATCGCGTCCATCGAATTTATCTAAACGAGTTAGGCAATATTCGCACTTTACCCATATGGGTAGCATTAATGGTACTGACCACCCTCGACGAAAGCCAAGCTCCAGAAGAAGCAAGGCATTTATTACAAAGAACCATAACAGAGCAACTATCCAGTCAAGCCATAATAGAGCTAATCACAACGATTATGGTTTACAAATTTGAACATTTAAGCCAAAAACAGGTAGAAGATATGCTAGGTATTACATTACAAGAAACAAGAGTTTATCGCGAAATCAAGGCTGAAGGACGCGAAGAAGGACTAGAGCAGGGACGTGAAGGACTGGCTAATGTGGTGACGAGACAACTAACTAAGCGATTTGGGCAGGTATCAGAAGATCTGCGGTCTTCAATTTTTGGTCTGCCGTTAAATGCGCTTGAAAAATTGAGTGAAGCACTTTTAGATTTTACAAGCTTGACTGATTTACAGATTTGGCTAGCAAAACGGTAAATCCAAGAAAAAAGGAACCCTAGAAGAAAAATCGAAATTTGCGCCAATCTGTCCAGATTTTGTCATAGGATTGATAGCACTGAGCGATAGCCTAAAAGCAATGTAAGCCAAGATGCAAGAATATCAAGCAAATGGTGCAAAACTAGGGTGATTAATTAATTGCAAAGATCGGGAAGTCGAAATCTATCACATTAATAGCCCAATCGAAATTTTGCGATCGCCATCAACTCTCTCGGGCGAAGATGTATTGCCAGAATTTATTTTCGACTTAGGCTAGATTTGGTAATCTTGGTATTTAGAATTGAGCTAAAAAGCCATAATGAGAATTACTAAATTATTGAGCTATTGTGAATCTTGATATTATTACCCCGCTAATACTTACTTATAATGAAGCTCCTAACATTGATCGCACGTTGCAGCGTCTTACTTGGGCTAAAGAAATCATAATTATCGACAGTTATAGTACCGATCAAACCCTAGATATTCTCAACTCTTATCCTCAAGTCAAAGTTATTCAGCAACCATTTGAATCCTTTGCAAGCCAATGCAATTTTGGGCTAACTAACATCAAATCTGAATGGGTACTTTCCATAGATGCTGACTATATTTTGAGTCAAGAACTAATTGATGAGATCAAATCTTTATCAGACATTCCAGATATCAATTCATATATTGTTCCTTTTAAATATTGTGTAATTGGCAAGCCACTTCGAGGTACTTTATATCCGCCTCGCAAAGTGCTGTATAGGACAAAAAAGGGAATTTATGAAAATGACGGTCATGCCCATCGTGTAAGAATTGATGGTAATTCCCAAGCTCTTATTAATTTTATTTACCACGACGATCGCAAGCCTCTTTCTCGCTGGTTATGGGCACAAGATCGGTATCTACTAATCGAAGCGAAGAAATTATTAGAGACCCCCGAATATGAATTAAGTCTGGGCGATCGCATTCGCAAACAAAAGATTTTTGCCCCATTTATTATTTTGATTTATTGCCTAATACTTAAAGGCGGTATTTTTGATGGATGGCAGGGTTGGTACTATGCATTTCAAAGGCTGTTAGCCGAAATATTACTATCTCTACGATTGATCGAACTAGAGAAACTTGATAAAGCTGGGTAAAGAGCTGATATAAAAAACAAATAATTTTTTCCACCTATTAATGCCCAACGTTAAAATAGATTTATACCTTCTTACAAAAAATAACTATTTGAAATGAGGATGTAATCCTTCGTGGGAGATTCACCTTCAATATCTATATTTACTTGGGAAGGAAGTAAGCTGAAATAAGGTGGAAAATCATGACTGCAACCGTGATCAATCTAGAAGCAATCGCTAATTTTACCAGAGAAAAATTTTACGCTCTCTGCATAGCGAATCCAGATTTACAACTAGAACGCACTAATGATGGAGAATTAATTGTTATGTCACCAGTTGGTGGAGAAAGTGGTAATAGTGAAGCCGAACTAATGACTGATTTAGCAATTTGGAATCGGCAAACTAAGAGCGGTAAGGTCTTTAGCTCATCTACAATTTTTAGTTTACCCAATGGCTCAGATCGATCGCCAGATGTAGCCTGGGTAAAGTTAGAACGGTGGGAAGCGCTTACTCCAAAACAGCAAATCGGGTTTCCGCCTATTTGTCCAGATTTTGCGATCGAGCTCCGCTCCACCACCAATAGGCTAAAACCGCTCCAAGCTAAAATGCAAGAATACCTTGATAACGGTTTGCGACTAGGCTGGCTGATCGATCCACAAAACCAACAGGTAGAAATCTATCGCCAGAACCAATCTGTAGAAATAGTATCAATGCCAGTTAATTTATCTGGTGAAGACGTTTTATCAGAATTTACGCTAAATATGTAAACCATCAATCACTCTGATATTACCCTTGGCTTAATAGCTTGAGCAGGATTACCTGCATAAATTGTCATTGGATCGAGCGATCGCCCCGCTACTGCACCCAAACCCAGCACTGCACCTTTGCCAATAGTTACTCCTGGTCCCACCACCGCTCGTGCCGCAATCCAACAACCCTCCTCAATCAGAATTGGGGCATCCTTAAGTCGAAAATTTGGATCGCTCCAATCATGATTACCTGTGCATAAATACACATTTTGAGATAGGCATGAATGGTTTTTTATTGTAATCATAGCGACATTATCGATCCAACAATTTTCCCCCAACCAGACGAAATCACCAATTATCAAGCGCCATGGAAACTTTACCCTCACCCCAGTCTTAATCCTCACTCCCTCGCCAACTTGGGCGCTAAAACAGCGCAATATCCAACATTTAAATCTAGAACTTGTAATTAAGTAACTACTAAATAAAGGTGATCCTAGGTAATACCAAAGAATTTGTTTCCACAAGCCACTTCCCGGAGAATAACCTCCAACCGTATACTTATCTAATCGCATACTTTTTTAGTTTTAAGTATGCCTGTATGAGGTCGCTTGTATCATACGCCTTCAGACAATATAAAGCTTTACCAAAAATCATTTGTGCCCCTTACTTAAAGCCTAAATAAAACTATATACGATTAGCCATAACCATAATCTAAGGGAAAACGTGACATAAGTCATACTTTTAGATACCAAATCAAAAATGTATAGATTTGCAAAATACAGGATAGGCTTTGCGTAAAATTTTCAATCGCTTATCCCCTTCCTAATCCATTGCTTTGGTTCCAATTGAATATAAACATAGATGTTAGCAGGAGTATATTATTTATATATTATGAGTAAGTTAGTCTATACAATCTGAAGTACTATTAACTTAATCAATTTCCCCAGATGGTAAGTCTTTAAGATTAACTAATACTAATAATGTGGCATACCTTAAACAGTTTCTAACAAAAAAAACTAGTGTTTTGTCCAGATCTACTAAAGTTACTCGTCTAACCGTTATCAATCAATTTTTTTTACCAGATTATGCTCCTACGGGGCAGCTTCTCGAAGAATTAGCAAATCAACTTAAAGGTAACTTTAGTGGTGTAGAAGTTTTTACTACTCAACCTTCCTATGCTTTTAAGCAAGACGATCTACCACGATGGGAATATCAAAAAGATATCCATATTCGGCGTTCTAAATCTGCCAGTTCTGGGTATGGACGCATCCGCAGTAAAACAGTATCAGGCGTAATCTTTTTTTTGCGGACAATTCTGCATTTGCTCAGATACTCTTCCCGCCGCCAACTTGTATTATTGACCACAGCTCCTCCTTTTCTACCTTTAGCGGGATATTTAGTAAGTCTTCTATGTAATATTACTTATGTTTGCTTGTTGTACGATCTGTATCCTGAGATTGCGATCGAGTTAAAGGTAGTCAAAAAAGATTATTGGTTGACCAAATTGTGGAATCATCTCAATCATTTGACTTGGAAAAAATCTGCAGCAGTTATTGTTTTGAGCAGTACGATGAGAGCCAAAGTACTTAAAGAATGCCCTGAGATTGCTAGTAGAGTATTCGTCATTCCCAGCTGGGCAGATCCAACGGAAATTAAGCCTATGCCCAAACAGGATAATTAGTTTGCCCAAAAGCATGACTTAGTAGATCGCTTTGCGGTTATGTATTCGGGAAATATGGGGCGTTGCCATGATATGGAAACCTTGCTACAGGCAATGGCAATTCTAAGAGATACATCAATTCAATTTGTTTTTGTGGGTGGGGGAGATAAGCGTAGTTATATGCAGACTATATCCCAAGAATTAGGTTTAACTAATTGCTTATTTCTACCATACCAGCCTAAGGAAAATTTGACCTTTTCCCTCACTGCTTGTGATGTGTCAATCGTAAGTATTGATGAGCGCATGGAAGGACTGGTTGTACCTAGCAAGCTTTATTCAGCTTTAGCAGCAGGCTCTGCGATCGCGGCTATATGTCCAGCCCACTCTTATCTCAATAATATTTTTGCCGAAGCTAAATGTGGTTCTACTTTTGTTAATGGTAATAGTGAGGGATTGGCTGCGTATCTCTATCAATTAAGTCAAAATCCTCAGTTAGCAGTAGAATTGGGGCAATCTGGTCGGGCATATTGCATCGAGCATTACACAATAGAAAAAATTGCTCAAAGTTATCTTGAACTATTTAAGTCTTTACTCCGATAATTTCAATTTATGACTGAGCGAAAACTCAAATTGAACTTCCTATGGTTCAGTTTCTCTAGTTTCACCCTCAAGGACTTGAGGTAGAGGATTTGGTCGCAAAGAGCCAGACTTTTGATAGTAGTCATAATACTTATAATAGCCAGAATATTGATTGTCCACTCGGTTAACTACCAACCCTAAAACTGGCACTTGAATCATAGAAATAATATCCAACGCCCGATTGATGTTCTGTCTTTGGGCGATATCTAGACTAACAATGTAAACTATACCGTCTACTAAAGTCCCAATTAATCGAGTATCACTAACCCCAACCACAGGCGGGGTATCAAAAATTATGTAATCATATTCTTGTTTCCATTGTTCAATCAATCGGGCAAAACGTGGGGAGTTGAGCAATGTGATTGAGTTAACTGATTGGGGACCAGAAAACAAGACATGTAGATTTAAGAGTTGACTTTTTATAATTAAATCTTCCCACCTATCGCCTTTCAGTAAAACATCACTTAATCCACTTTTCTGATTCCATTCTGAGGATTGGAATAGTCCCGAACTCCGACATAATCGAGTAATTGTGGATTTATGTAGATCCACATCCACAAGTAAAACGCGATAGCCAAGCTCGGATAAAGCAATACTGGTATGAAAGGTGATAGTTGATTTACCTTCTTTGGGCAAGGCTGAAGTCATAGCCACAACTTTGCCAATCTGGTTATCTTGGCGATCGGATGTTAGTCCAATCCCCAGAGCTAGAGTGCGAATTGCTTCAATAAAGCTCCAGTAATTATAGCTTTTGCTTTTCCTTCCTTTATTTTTAGTAGGTTGAAGATATCTTGTCTGCCATACTGATTCTTCGTCAAAATCATCAACGTTAGGAATCAAGGCCAAAATTGGCATTCCCGCCATTGATTTAATTGTTTCAGGATCGTCAATGCGATTATCCAGTTTCTTCAATCCTATAGCCACCAATACTCCAACAAATAAACTAAACAAAGCTCCCAATCCCAAATTCCTTGGAACATCAGGAGAAATTGGGAATTGAGGAAGATCAGGGGGATCTAGTAGCCCCCACGGAACGCCTTGTTCGGCATCAGCTATTTTCAATTCTTGCAATTTCTGAAGGAACGCTGTTAGCTCTTGAGAGTAGATAGAATACTGCCGCTGCAGCTCAGTATATTGCTTTTGTAAAATGGGTAGTTGAGAGATCTGCTTCTCAATTTGGTCATTAACATTGGATAAACTTTGGAACTGATTAGCTTGAGTAACTAAACTAGTCTCGAGTTCTAATTGCTTAGTGGCTAAAGACTGTACTAAACTAGATGCACCAGTAGAGATTGCTCCTTTGGTCAGATCAGTTGCTAAAACATCACGCTTTAGGATTTGTTGAGCTCTGTTTTTGAGAGAAAGTAATAATTGATCGCGATTTTGTTTCGCCACAATTACATAAGGACTTTGCTCACTAAAGCGCAGTCTCTGTTGATTGTAAATTAACTCAGATTCGTTAAATTTTTTGAATAGATCTTGATAAGCAGCATCTTGAGTCAAAACAGTTGTACTTAAAGTGCTTTCAGGCTTTAATCCAGCTTCAATCAGTTGCTTTTTTATTTCCTCGTACTGTTTTTGAGTTTGATTGTACAAAACTGTTGCTTCATTTAACCTAGCAACAATCGTTTGACGATAATTTATTAAACTACTTGAGGATGAATCTGGATCGATAAATCGATATTTTTGCCGAAATTGTTGTACCTCTTTGGCAGATCTTTCCAGTCGTTTGCGTGACTCTGGCAGTTGCGACTCAACAAAAGCAATAGATTTGTCAGTACGAGCTTTTTTGGTTTTAATACTATAGTCAATATAGGTTGAGCTTAATGCATCTAGGGTTGCCACAATCCTCTTGGGAACTGTATCAGTGTAGTTTATAGATAAAATGTTGGTATTTTGACTAGATTGAATAGTCATATTACTTAAAACCATCCCAACAGAAGGTTTTAAGCTAGGGTCTACAATGCTATTAAGAGCTTTTTGGATAATTGATTTACTTCTTAATGTTTGAATTGTAGTTTCAATTGAAGTTGTACGTTCATCTGGTAAACCACCAGAACTTGAAGCCAATTTTTCCGCTAAACTAGAGGTTTGCTTGAGCTCAATTACAATTTGAATTCCTGATTTATAGACCCTAGGCTCTTGATAAGTTCTGTAAATAATACCAGTCATCATCAACGAGCTTACTAAAAGGCTAACTTGCCAATACTTGCGAACACTTGAGAGAATCAAGCCTAAACTCGTTTCCTCGCTTTGCCGAGGTTCGTTAAAGCTATTTGTTACTCTAGTCCCACCTGGAGGGAGAAGAGGAATTCCATTAGAGTCAGAGTTGATGTCAGTCATAGGAAGAAATGAATATTTAATACTTGAATCTGACAAAAATATTAAATCATCATATCAAAATAGTTCCAATATGGTTAAATTTAGTCCCACTCGGCAATTGCAAATTCAAAAATTAGGAAAAGTTGAAAGCAGGAGACGATACAGAGAACATAAAGTCGATTAAATACTGCCAACTATCAAACAGCAGGAACTTGGTGAGAAAAGAACGCCAAAAGATTGAGAGTTAGTAGAGTTGAAACTATGTATAGCTTCTTACATTTTTCTACCCTTTGCCTTTATGTTATCCGTCAATCTTGTCTTAATCTCCTACTAGGGGCAATTGTTAAATTATTCTCAGTTATCATGATTGATGCCTAAATCTTAAGAAAAGTTTGGGCGATCGCTTCTAGATTTGCGGCACAGATACCTTTTTCTGTAATCAGACCTGTAACTAGACGGTTAGGAGTAATATCAAACCCATAATTTATTGCCTGACTGCCATCTGGAGCAATCCTAATTTTTGTGAGAATTTGATCTGAGGTTACACCTTGAATATATAGAACCTCATCGGCATTTCTGGTTTCAATTTCTACTTCTTTAATACCATCAATTAAATCAAAATCAAAGGTGGAACTGGGCAAAGCCACATAGAAAGGGATTTTATTATCTGCTGCCGCTAATGCCTTTAAGTAAGTACCAATCTTATTGATCACGTCGCCTTGTCTGGTCACCCGATCTGCACCGACAATACATAGATCGACCATGCCATACTGCATTAATAAACCACCTGTATTATCAGCAATAATTGTGTGTTTAATATTTGCTTGCTGTAGTTCCCAAGCTGTTAGAAACGCCCCTTGATTTCGGGGTCTGGTTTCATCTACCCAAACATGAATATCTATCCCCCTTGCCTGTGCTTCATAAATAGGAGCAAGGGCAGAACCACTATCGACGATCGCTAGCCAACCAGCATTACAGTGGGTGAGAATATTAACGGGTTGCCCAGATTTAGCATTACTAATTTCTTGAATGCGATCGCCACCAAATTTCCCAATTTTCTCTGAATTTTCTACATCTTCATCACAGATTTTAATGGCTTCCTGCTTGGCAATATTAATAATATCTTGTCCAGAATCATCAGTATTTTCCAAAACTTTCATGACTCGATCTACAGCCCAAGTTAAGTTAACTGCCGTGGGTCGAGCTATGCGGATTTGTTGAGATATATTTTTAATTTTTTGGAGATTTCCATCTGTGGCGATCGCTGCCAAATAAACAGCAAATGCACCCACATTACCAATTACGCCTGCCCCGCGCACATTCATATTTTTGATAGCGGCGATCGCATCCTCAGGAGTGACTAATTTTTTAGTTTCATAGCTAAAAGGTAATTTAGTTTGATCAATGATTACTAAACTTTCCCCATCCAACCAAAATGGTTTGTAGATGCCATTTGCCACAGTCTTAAACTCCTAACTCTAGTAAATCCTACCCTTGATCATATAACTGGGAGTAGTCTACATAGAATTTATTTGCCTGAGATCTGAAGTTTGAGAAATACCACACACTTAAGCAATGTATTGTTCTGATTGTTAGTGAATTAGTGGAAAAATAGCGATATTTTGTATGTATTATGATTTTGTCAAGCAATAAATAAAGCAATGAATCAAATGCTAAGAATCTCCAAATTAAGTATCGGATCTCTGCCGATGGTAACGTTGGTACTGTGAGTAGCTATAGTGTTGCTGCCGTGACCACTGATAAAGGTAAGAAATTCATCGTTACTTCTGATGAGGTATTTAACTTTGCTGTGGTTGGGGATAAATTGATGCTAATTTCCTTTGACAGCAAAAATCGCTTGGATTCTCGTCCAGATTAGAAATAACTGATTTCCTAGATGATTTTGGGCAATTCTTAACTGGTAAAGTTCAAAATCATTTATGCTTTTTCGCCAATAGGGAGGTTTTATCGCCAACTAAACCTAGATTGCCGATGATTTGATTTGGGCGGGCAGCTTCTAATTCCCCAAGTTCGGTGTAGTTTACCCAAGCAATACAATCTACGGGGCAGGTGGCGATCGCTTCGGACACAATTTCTTCCGAGTCTCCATCTTGAGCTATCACCCTAGCTCTACCATAGTCTGGTTCTAGGCAAAAAGTACTTCTGGCAACGTAAGCACAATGCCCACAACCAATACATACGGTTTCTTCCACATAGACGGCATTTTGCCTAAGCTCGCCGCCTAATTCTGGTTCAAATCCTGAGGTTTCTGAGCCTAATTTATCCATGCCAACGCTGGAGAACTAGACGAACTGAACCATCCTCTTGTTGTTTTTGCTCAGTCAAACTAAAACCTTTATGCTCTGATTCGGTCATTACTGTTTGAATAGCATAACCTTGGGAAACCTTATTTAGAAAACTTTCCACATTCCAAGGTTGCTGCCAGTAATGCATATCAGCCACAAGTTCATATTCTTTGCCATTCCATTTAAAGCCAATGTCATACCCATTTTCTTGAGGAATTACAACTTCGGCGGTTACGGTTTGTCCGCGGTCGCTTTTGGCAGATTCTGCGGGTTTCCATGACAGACCCAGATTAGTTAGTGCCTTTTGTAATGGTTCTAGAGCCCGAATTTGAGTTTTAACTTGGCTGAAATGTGACATATAAAGATTCCTGTGTATAAATAAGTTTTCAAGATTTTTAAGAATGGAATTTAATTTCAGTATTTAGTTAACTTACCAACTACTAAACTCGGAGACCTTTTGAGAGATCTGATCGGAATTTATTAAAGCGTTTTCAAAGTTTTCAGAAGTTAGTTCTCGATAGGCAACTATTCCTAGTTTAGCTTCGATCTCTGCGGTAACTTCCGCACAACTACTTCCAGATATACCTGTAACTCGCTCTTCTACCCGACCATCGGCGTAAATAATAAATTCTAAGGTTTCCATGGATGTTTAATAGTCTTGCTTCTACAAGTTTCGCCTAACTTTTGAAAATTAGCGTCAATAAGTTCATAAAATTAAACATTCCTAGTGTAAGTGGTAAATATCTTAAAAGGTAAACTTCTTTGGGAATAGGATTTTAGATTTACCGCTAAAAATCAGATATTATCTTCGCAAATATGATCGGGAACTGGGTCATATCCGCCTTCATGCCAAGGATGACAGCGAGAAATGCGCTTAATTGCCAGCCATCCGCCTCGAGTTATGCCAAATCGATCAATTGCCTCTGCGGCATAGTGGGAACAGGTGGGTTG
>CASBQR010000132.1 GCA_949127865.1 Synechococcales cyanobacterium PMM_0082 | reverse complement strand
TAATGCACGAAAGAAATGCACACAACTTCCCTCTTGATCTAGCTGCTGTAGAAGTAGCTCCTGTTGCTCTAACTGCACCTGCTATTAATGGTTAATCTCTAACTGTTCAACAATCTATTCTTCTGGGAGCCTTGATTGGCTCCTTTTTCGTATCTATTTTTGCGGACTACCAACTCAAATATTATTGAAGTTGACGTAAAATCTGGACAATTAGAGTCTATGTTGATCGAGAAAGCCTCTTGACTAGGTAACTAACCATGAACTATCCTACCGATCATCTGGATCTGTTGGAATTCAAATTTGAATTAGCATTGTTATGAAAGAATTTTTTAAAAATGTCCTTAACTATCCCAAGTATTTAATCGTTATAGTTATTGGACTATTTACTTTTGCTTTACAACCTCTAGCGCCATTCCTCAAAAAACCACTTACAGCGATCGCCTTGGTTAGTGCTGCCATAAGTGGTTTTATCGGTTTATCTTTTATTTTGAAGGCAATGTTAAACCAAGTTTAGTTAGTTTTCTTAGCACTGACTTTTTGGATGTTGTTTTGAGCATTTGACAAATCATTATTAAAGAACATAGGAATAAATTTTTGCACAAAGTTTACTGGATCCATCTGCCATGCCTTCTGGATCATAGTTGCTCGAGTTTTTTGCAGTTCTGGGGCAATTAAAGTCTCGGGTAAATGCTCTACAAGGTATTGGGGACGTTGCCATACGGGAAGGGTATCAACAACCTTCATTAGGTTCTCTAAGCGGCGGAACTCGGCTCCAGCCATAATATCCATCCCTGACTCAAAGGCAGCTTGTTCGATTGCCATATATTTACGTTTAGCGGCATCAACCTTAGCTTTATGATTAGAGCTTTTATGGGAAATTTCAGCTAATTTACGATTACCCCAGCGCACATGACCTACTTCTTCAGGCATGATCTTGGCAATAGTCTCTTGAATTTTAAGGTTTTCAGAGGTCTGATCAGCATTTTTTAGTGCCTTAATATGGGCAGAGAAATATTCACAGCCTCTTTTTTCAGTTACATTAATTGCCGCTAGCGCATCAATTACGACTTCTTCAGGATCAAGAGCTGCATTATTTTGGATTAGTCGTTCAAATTCATTAATATAGGAAGACCCAGGTGGAGTACCTATATCCTCGCCTAGATCGTAGAGCAGGTCTGTAAGCCAAACTGCATGACGAGCTTCATCAGAAACATGGTGGGAAAGTTCTTTAATAAGTTCGCGGGGCTGACCGTCTAGCCTTTCAATCAAATCTGTGAGGTCTTTGCAACTACGCTGCTCGCTATATCGATAACGATTGAGGGTAACCATATGGATTTCACGATTTCTGACTACCTGATCAAGAATTGCCTGAGCAGTCAGTTGATTTCTAAATCTGCGAGGATGAGCAACTGTCATAGAATTAAATTTTATAGTTTTGTAAACTTTTATATTGTAATCAATTCTCCCTATAGATGCGATTATTCAGGAACTTAAATGAAGATTGCCTCACAAAAGCTATTATTTTGGGTTCAGTAATCTGATTTAGACGATACCGATCTAAAACATCTAGCAAAACGGTACAATCGGTTAAAAAAAAGACAGGGGAAAAAACTGTGGGCTGGCGAGTGAGAGGAGTAAGAGGTGCAACAACTGTAGAAGCAAATACTATAGAAGCAGTTAGGGTAGCAGTTTTAGAATTAATGGAGGCGATCGAAAAAACTAATCAGATTGATCCAAGAGAAATTGTTAGTGCTACTTTTTCCGTTACACCTGATATTGATGTAATTTTTCCTGCTCAAGTTGCCCGATCGCGCGCTAATTGGGAACATGTGCCCTTGCTGGATGTGCAACAAATGTATGTAAAAGGTGGCTTAAGTAAATGTGTTCGAGTGCTGCTTCATGTCAATAGTGATTTAGGGCAATCCCAAATTCAGCATATTTATCTGAATAGAGCTAAGGATTTACGTCCAGATTTGGCTTGTAATTATTATGATATTTTAGCTAATTTGGGAAATGGTTAAGTACGACAAGATTACAAGTATGTTGTAGCTAATATAGAGTTGCAGGGCAAAATCCTATTATGATCGATTTAGCAGGATTAAATTAAGAGACAAGATTGTATGATGGGTTAAATATTCTAAAATACTGGCTAAATCATGGGTGAATCTGTGGACTCTGTAAAATTGCGATCGCAACTGATGGAAACTTATGGCAAGGTAACACCTCTGGAGAAAGTAATTGTCCAACTCGCTTCTGTAATTTATAGCCCAGTTAATAGAACCGATTTCTTAAGATGTCTCCGCACTATTTTTAGGGATGAATATCTAAAACAACTAGTCCCTGTTACCTTTAAGACTATTATTGATCGCCTTGTCAAAATTGAGCTACTAGTTCAGTCTAATCTTGGCATTTTTTGTCATCGCTTATTAGTGGAAATGTGGACCCGTGCAGCCTTGAAATCGGGAACATTTGACACGATGGTCCTAAAAATTGAAGCGGAGTTGCCAATTGCCACAGCCTATAGACAAGATATGCGGCGGTTTGTCAGTTATGATCAACTAGTGCGTGAAGTTCGCATTGGCATTTATCGGCAGGATCTACCATTTATTTGCAAACAAATCCAAGATTATCAGAGTTATTCCTATACTAAAACGAACGATAAACTCTTTCTTAGTGATTTCCTTATTTTGGTCGCAGATAATCCTTTTGATCCTGAATGGTTCAGATCACTTTCTTCTGAATTTTATCAGCAAGGGATAACAGCAATTCTGGAGTCTTCAGCTTTACGATTAACTAATGCCGATGGGGCGATCGCTTTATTAGAAAAGGAGTTAGTCAGCAATAATAGTACCCATTCTTCTCCAGCACTCTATGGGTTATGGATTCAGCAGTTACTGTTAAGGGGCTATGTAAAGACGGCTCAAAGCCAATTGGCAAAACTAGATCATCAAGACATTCACTATCAGTTACTCAGTGGTTGGTCAAAATTTCTGGTGGGGGATAATGCGGAGGCGATCGAGTGCCTAACTAAGATATTGGGTAAAAAATCTAAACAAGATCATACCTTGGCAACAGTGATTCTGATTTTGGCACTGGTTAAAGATGGAGATCGCTTACCTGAAGCTGCCCAGTATGCCAGTTCCCGAACATTTAGCCAAGCTGCACCAGGGATTAGTAATCGCCTTAAAGCTTTAATCGAAGTCCAGTTGGGAGATTTATCGCAAAAGGCAGCTCTTACCAATGAAATCAGCCTTGATCGGTTGAATTACCAAATTGAACACCATGATTTTAGTCATAGCTTCGAAGTACTAATTACCTGTCTATGTCTATATTGGGTAGATCTGCCCATGGCTAAAGCTAAATTACCCACAATTCTTCTGAAGTTTTGCCGTCAAGCAGAAGTCGCAGGCTATGATTGGATTGCCCTACAAGCGGAAAAGTTACTAAATCAGCTTCATCCCCTCAAGACCCCTATTCGTTTTAAGCATCTGCCCCAAGAGGAAGATCTCATTTCTTTATTTGAAATTATTGAACAACAAGAACCATGGGAGCTTTCACTCAATGCTCTAACTCGTTTACAATCGGCGGCGATCGCTCTACCCAAATCAGCATCAGGTTTTCGGTTGGCATGGTTTATCACTTTACGTAATCAAAATTGGGCAATTCAACCCAAAGAGCAGAAAATTAGTGCTAAGGGGACATGGAGTGCAGGACGGAATATTGCCCTCAAGCGACTCAAGAAGACTGGTGAGGTGGAATACCTTTCTGCGCACGATCTCAGGGTTTGCGCCCATATTGAAGTAGATAATGACTATTACTATGGTAATTCGGAATATGAGTTTGGGCAAGGAACGATCGCTGCTTTAGTTGGGCATCCCTTAGTATTTTGGGAAGATTCCCCAACAACACGGGTCGAAGTAGTCAAAGGTGAACCAGAGCTATTAGTGCGAGCAAGTAAAAAGGATCGATTAATTATCGAATTTTCGCCAACTTTTTCTGAAGAGCAAGAAGTATTTATTCTTAAGGAATCGCCAACTAAAATTAAAGTTATAGAAATTTCCCCTGAACATCGACGGATTGCGGCAATTTTAGGTAGTAAACATCGCCTTGAAGTACCTACGATCGCCAAGGAAAGGGTTCTAAATGCTATTAATTCCATTGCCAGTATTGTTACTGTGCATTCTGATATTGGCGGTGGCGTGGGAGCTGAGGAAGTTCCTACCCATTCTACGCCTCATTTCCATCTGTTACCTGCGGGCAGTGGCTTAAAAATTGCTATCCTATCCCGCCCCTTTGCCACGGAAGGTTCTTATTATCAACCTGGCAAAGGTGGAGAAACCGTAATTGCCGAAATTGAAGGGAAAAGATTACAAACCACCCGAAATTTGAAACTAGAACAGGAATTGGCATCATCAGCGATCACCGACTGTCCAACCCTGTCCGCCCAAACTGCAAGCGATGGAGAGTATGTGATTGAAGATCCTGAAACCTGTTTAGAATTACTATTAGAACTACAGGAATTAGGCGATCGAGCAATTATTGAATGGCTGCAAGGACAGAAATTTAAGATCAAGCAACAATCGGGCTTAGGGGACTTACGCTTAACAATTCAACGTCAAAATGATTGGTTTGCCGCAGGTGGAGAACTAAAGCTCAGTGAAGATGAAGTCATGGATATGCAACGGCTCATGGAACTTTTAGGGCAAACCTCTAGTCGTTTTATCCCCCTTGGTGATGGTGAATTTCTGGCTCTGACCCAAGCTCTGCGGACACAATTGGATAACCTGCGATCGCTTTCTGAAAAGCATGGCAAAACTCAACGGTTCCATCCTTTAGCAGCTATGGCATTAGAGGAATTTGTGGATGCCGCAGGAGATGTCAAAGCTGATCGCCATTGGCAGGAACATATCAAGCGCTTAAAGGAAATGAAGGAACTGAAACCCAAAGTTCCTAAAACTCTCCAAGCGGAACTGCGAGATTATCAAATTGAAGGCTTTAATTGGATGTCAAGACTAGCGCACTGGGGGGTAGGGGCTTGTTTGGCTGATGATATGGGCTTGGGGAAAACTTTACAGGCTTTAGCTTTAATCCTAAGTCGAGCATCGGTTGGAGCCACATTGGTTATAGCTCCGACATCGGTTTGTTTGAATTGGGTAAGCGAGGCAGAACGCTTTGCCCCAAATCTGAATATCATTCAATTTTCTAATTTAGATAAAAATCGCCAAGAGACAGTTGACCAGCTTAAACCCTTTGATATTCTGATCTGTAGCTATGGGCTATTGCAACAGGAACAGGTGGCGAAAATGTTAGCTCAGGTGCAATGGCAAACTATAGTTTTAGATGAGGCGCAGTGGATTAAGAACTTTGCTACCAAGCGATCGCAAGGGGCAATGCAACTCCAGTCAGGGTTTAAACTTATTACCACTGGCACTCCCATCGAGAATCATTTGGGTGAACTTTGGAATCTCTTCCGTTTTGTTAATCCCGGACTTTTAGGTTCCCTTGAACGATTTAATCAAGACTTTGCCAATCCCATTGAGCGATCGCAGGATAAAACCGCTAAAGAAAGATTACGAAAATTAATTCAGCCTTTTATGTTGCGCCGTACTAAAACTCAGGTTTTGCAAGAATTACCATCCCGTACCGAGGTTGTTCTTCATGTCGATTTAAGTCGAGATGAAATCGCCATGTATGAGGCACTGCGAAGAGACGCGATCGCCAAATTAACTAATAGCGATGCCAAAGGTGGAGCAAAACATCTGCAAATGCTCACAGAAATCATGAAGCTACGGCGGATGTGCTGTAATCCTCAACTAGTCATGCCCGATCAGCCAATTCCCAGTTCTAAATTACAATTATTTGGCGAAGTCGTAACTGAATTACTAGAAAATAACCATAAAGCTTTAGTATTCAGCCAATTTGTCGATCATCTCCATATCATTCGGGCATATCTCGATCAGCAAAATATTAGCTATCAATACCTAGATGGCAGTACGCCCGCCAAAGAACGTAAAAAACGAGTTGATGCTTTTCAGTCAGGACAGGGAGATATTTTTTTAATCAGCCTCAAAGCAGGAGGGACAGGCTTAAATCTCACAGAAGCAGACTATGTAATTCACATGGATCCATGGTGGAATCCTGCGGTAGAAGATCAAGCCAGCGATCGCGCCCATCGCATCGGACAACTACGCCCCGTTACCATCTATCGTTTAGTTGCCAAAAATACGATCGAAGAAAAAATTGTAGCTCTACATCACCAAAAACGAGAACTAGCAGATAGCCTGCTTGAAGGTAGTGATATTAGTAGCAAAATCTCCACTGATGATTTGCTGAATCTAATTACTAGTAGCTATTAATGCTCAAACCCACAGGAACCCAGTATTTAATTTTTCTAGCTTTTGAGGCAATGATCGTGGATAAGCAAATAAAAATATGAAAACTCGATCCCCAAAAAAGAAACAGGAGCTTGATTCTACAATTTCTATCACTCAAAAAGCTTTTATATATTCTTGTTTAATTCCAGTTTTTGGTGCAATTCCTGCACTTATGGCATTGCTTAGCGATCGCGGTAGTAAGCAGCTTAAAGATGTGGCACAAATTTCTTTAATTACGGTTTTGGTGTGGCTTTCAGGTTATGCGGTTCTGGGGGATAGCAATCAAATTAGTCAAGAGTTATTAAAGGCGACTTTAACTTCAGGTTATTTTGTTTTGAATGTTTATCTGATTTCAAGACTAGCCCAAGGCAAAAAAGTATCTTTCCCCAAATCGTCTAAGTAATTCCAGTTCCAATGTCAGCCTAGATCATCAGCTATTTGCCTAAATTAAGATTTATTGGATTGTTTCCCCATCCTTCAGTCGTATCTTTACGCTTAATCCCCTCCCACTCAAGAATTAGCTGCGATCGCAAGGCATTGATTCCCAAGGGATTATAATTTTTACCTTAGTACTTTTTTATAAGCTTCCAAGGTTCCTAGAGCAGTTTTTTCCCATGAAAATAATTTAGCCCTTTCTTGACCCTTTGCTACTAAATCATTACGTAAATTGCGATCGCTTATAGTTTTTAAGATAGCTTCAGCTAACTCTTCTGGCTCATTGGGATTAATCAATAAAGCTGCATCACCTGCTACTTCGGGCATTGATGAAATATTAGAAGTAACAACTGGAGTATTAAAAATCATTGCCTCTAAAATTGGTAACCCAAAACCTTCATAGTGGGATGGATAAGCCAGAACATCCGCTTTACTATAAAATATTGCCACTAATTCATCGGAAAGATAATCTAAATGATAAATGTTTTTTTGATAGGGAGAGTTAGCGATCGCATCAAATATCGACTCGTAATTCCAACCTTTTTGCCCAATTAAAACTAAATCATGGTCAACTTTATATTTTTGTTTGAGTAAATTAAATGCCGTAATTAAAGT
>CASBQR010000131.1 GCA_949127865.1 Synechococcales cyanobacterium PMM_0082 | reverse complement strand
TTAGGAGCAGCAACTAAATTAAATATAGATCGGGGCTTAAATAATCTATGGACAAAGGGCGGATTAATGTACGCTCCACCGTTTAGATAAATTAGTGTTTCTTTTCCGATAACTCCCAAAAATCAACACTTAAAATGGCGTCAATATCGCTGCCAAATTGCCATGAATTAGGAAAATTTACGGACTTATAGTCAGATTCTGCCCTGACTAGACGAAGAGCCGAGTTGTAAGCATTTTCAAATAATTCAGGACTATTAAGATAATGTTTCAAACTTGGGGACTGTTCGAGGATGTTTTCGATTTCGATGCGATTTCTGATGATAGTTATCTGCCATCCTGCGTAATCATACTCACTTTCGACATAGCAGCGTTTCAAAAGGTGTTCAAGCAGTGTAGTCAATCTATTTTTTAGCTCACGTCTATCTCTTCCCGCCAAACCCTCTAGCTCCTCAATTAAGTTTTCAATATCAAGCTCCTTTAATTGACCCAATTTTAGTTGAGCGATCGCTTGCTCTAACCAAAGATTAAGGTCTTGTTTGTACAAGAGGGTTTTTTGAGGAAGTATTTGCATGATTAGATTCCTGCTTTTCTGAAAATCTGGGCTGCTGTTACGGTTAAATCTGGAAATAACTGATCGGTCAACAAGCGATCGCCTTGATAGGTCTCAGGTGGGCGATCGCCATAAAACACAGTAATACTTCGCATTGGTGGATAAACAACCCACACCCGATCCACCCCAACGCTCAAATAATCGGTCGCCTTTTGGGCTAATTGATTAAAAGTCTGATCGGGCGAGATAATCTCGATCGCTAATTCAGGCAATACTGGACAAGGGGCATCCTCACACCAATCTTGAGCAAGGCGATTAAAAGATACATATAGCAAATCTGGAACAGGCACCCAATCTTTATCTCCTCGTTTCAGCACCACTGACCACTCTATAGCTACTTGTCCACGCCCATCACCCCAAGCCGATAATTCAGCCCAAAGAGTACTAGTCAAGCGAGAGTGAAAAAATTTTGGTGACATTTTCTTAATTACCTTGCCATTCACAAGTTCGTGACTTTCATCTATTTCTGGAAGCTGCAAAAATTGTTCTAAAGTTAGCTCCCGCACTGGCATTGTTTGTGTCATTTGCTTAACTCTCAATAATGTACTTTGATTCTACTCAAAAAAAATAACCTCAGCCTGAATCTTGGTTAAACATCGATATAGATTTTACTGGACTGGGCTGGTACTAAAGTAAAATCAAGTTAGTTTATTAGAAAACAAATGAGTACCTCTGAAATAAAAACAGCAGTAATGAGCCTTTCAAAGGATGAATTAGTTGAATTTATTGAATGGTTTAATGATTACCAAGAGTCGAAGTGGGACAAGCAAATTGCAGAAGATATGAAATCTGGAAAATTAAACTACCTAATTGCAGAGGCAAAGAAAGAGTTTAGAGAAGGTAAATGTCGGCAAATCTAATTCATTTCACAACACCTCAGTTTTGGAAATTGTATGGTCACTTACCTAAAAGTTTGCAAGATTTAGCGGACAAGAACTATGAGCTTCTGAAAGAGAATCCCCAGCATCCATCACTACATTTCAAAAAAGCAAATGGATTGTGGTCGGTAAGAGTAGGAAGAAATTTTAGAGCTTTAGGTTTCGATGAGAAAGAGGGAATAGTGTGGTTTTGGATAGGCGCACATGAAGAATATGAACGAATCCTGAATAAATAATGTAGGCTACATGATAGTTAGCTCTGTTAGTATTCTAGCTGAAGCCATAGAGAATTAAATTTAGCCAAAAAAATAACCTCAGCCTGAGCCTTGGTTAAAGATTGATATAGATTTACTTGCTACCTATTTCTTAGAAAACCTACGACTTAGCTTTTTAGCGGCAAACAAACCACCTAAAACCCCAATGCCCAGAGCAGGTGAGAACTCAAATAGAACTGGTGCCACAAGTGCTAGATTGATGGTGTTGGTATTTGCTAAGTTTGGTCCACTACGGAGAAACTGGTAACTAGTAGTGTTAAGTCTATACAAGTTATAACCTAAGCCACCAGCAGTAAACGAAACCCCATTGAAATTAAATTTATTTGGGTCAGCCGCAAGAGGAAATAATAAATCATCGTTTCCAAAAAATGTACCAGGCGCAAGAAGGGCTGTAATAGTTTGAGGCAATCCTCCAGCAACTGTGGAATCAGTAATACTGCCACTAATATTCTGAATAAGTACAGATGTGGCTGCTGTGGCTCCGACGGGTAGATCGGCAGTGGTGAATATTCCACTTCCAGAACCAGATCTTCCACCAAAAGTGCCACTAAATGAGAATGAATAGGTGGACAAAGCATGGGCTGGAAGCGTCGCAACTATAGAAGCCGCGCTCACCAGAGAAGTTATCAGAAAAGATTTGAGCATAAAAAATTATCTTGACTTATGGACTGCCTCATGGTATCCCCCCATTTAATTTGTCAATCCCTTGCTGTGTAATGGTTTGATAACTAAGATAATTCCCAAAAATCAATACTTTAATTGCCCTGATTTTAGTTGAGCGATCGCTTGCTCTAACCACAGATTGAGGTCTTGCTTGTATGAGAGTGAGTTTGGATCAGCTATTTAAAGATAATCCAAAACCTAAACAGCATCAACCAAGTCAATCTTAATCTTTTTACCCACTGCCCTTGCAGCCTTATCCAAAGTTCGCAAAGTTACAGATTCATACTCAGGATCTAGCAACCGATCCAAAGCGGCGCGACTAGTTTGCATAGATTTCGCCATCTTAGACTTTGTTAAACCACGTTCTTTCATAGCCTGTTCAACTTGCCAAGCCAATACCCGCTTGAGCGCAACCTCTGTTACTTCATTTAAAGTCCCTTCATCTTCTAGAAAGTCATCAAAAGCAGCACCTAGATGGCAACTATTCGTCATTTTTCACTCCTAGACTTATTCTTAAATTCACTTTGCCGCTTCAACGCTAGATCTAACTCTTCCTTTGGTGTTTTTTGAGTTTTCTTCATAAATCCATGTAAGAGAATCATTTGCTCCCCTTCTATAAAAAACAAAACTCTAGTAATCGTGTTTTCAAGATTAGTACGAACTTCATATAAACCTTTACCCATAGGGCGACAAGTTGGCATTCCTATAGGAAACCCGAATTCTACTGTCTTAATGTCTTCTCCTATTTTCTGTCTATCCTCTTTAGATAAAGTCATCAACCAATCTCTAACAGGCTCTTTACCAGAATCAGTTTTGAAAAAACTTGCTTTAATTTTCTTGACATTATCCATACTGAAATTACAGCAGAATCTTCAAAATATTGAGATCTGAGTGCAAAGTGCTTCTGAATGCAAAGTACTATTGAAATTAATTTTATTCATGTGATTGTATCATTTTTAGTACATTAACAACACTTTTGCTGTCGCACTACTATTTCTAACAAAAAAACTTGTATTCTTTGGTTAGAGAGGGCGATCGCTCAACTAAAATCGGGGCAATTAGAGGAGCTTGATATTGAAAGTTTAATTGAGGAGCTAGAGGGTTTGGCAGGAAGAGATAGACGTGAGCTTAAAAATAGATTAACTACACTGCTTGAACATCTCTTAAAACAACAAATTACCGTGCATTCTTAAAATAAATTTGTATGCTCTAACCACAGCTTGAGGTCTTGCTTGTATAAGAGTGAGTTTGGAGCAACTATTTGAGTCATTTATTTCTATGAGTACTTTTACGAAGCGATCGGCTAATTTTTCATATACTTTGATTTTAGTCCTAAAGACACAGTGCTTTAAACTCCCTATTTGAGCAGCAGTCAAGACCAAAAAAATTGTGCTATACAGTCTGAGTGTGTTAGCATCTCTTGAAAGGTTCTCAACAAATAAAGCTTAAGATAGCGAGCTATGGCTAAAGTCCTAGTCCTCAATGCATCCTATGAGCCATTAAACATCACAAACTGGCAACGTGCTGTTGTTTTATTACTCAAGGGCAAAGCCGAGCAAGTAGAGCATAACGGTAAAATGCTTGCTCCTAATTTTCCATTGCCTACGGTTATTCGTCTTTATCACTACGTGAATCTGCCTTACAAAGACGTACCATTAACTCGGAGAAATATACTACATAGAGACGGACACTCTTGTCAATACTGTGGGTTTACGGGTGAAGAATTAACCCTCGATCATGTCATTCCCAAATCTCGTAAAGGTGGCGACAGTTGGGAAAATATGGTTGCTGCTTGCGTTAAGTGTAATGTTAAAAAAGGGAATAAGACCCCAAAAGAAGCTGGTATGCCTCTGCGTAAAAATCCCCGCCGTCCCCATAGTGGGCTGTATTTTGAGGTAACGAAATATTTGCGAGGTGGTGGACATCAAGAATGGAAAAAATATTTGATTGGTTTATAGGTTGAGTTAAATGCGTGTTGTTCACTTAGCAGATTTACATTTGGGCTTTCGAGCTTATAGTCGCATTACTAGTCAAGGGATTAATCGCCGAGAAGCAGATGTGTTTGCAGCGTTTAGAGAGGCTTTAGAGCAAATTATTAAATTGAAGCCCGATTTAGTGCTGATGGCTGGGGATATTTTTCATGTGCCTCGCCCTACTAATTTGGCAATCTGTCAAACTCAACGGGAATTAGTCAGGTTCCGTAGTTTATGTGATGCCGAAATTGTGGCGATCGCTGGTAATCATGAGTCGATTAAAACCGCAGATAACCGTTGTATTTTAGACCTTTTAAGCTTAATTCCTGATATTACCGTTGTCACTTCTAAGCCCGAAGCGATCGAGGTTTGTGGTGGTAAAGCTAAGGTATTTTGTCTGCCCCATAATTCTTTAGAACGCCTCGATCAAGTGCAGATTGCCACCGATCCAGAATTTGACTACAACCTATTGATGCTGCATGGGACTGTAGATAGCGATCGCATTAATGATTATGGTGGCTATGATATTCCCGAAAAAGTGTTGCAATTGCCTTGGGACTATGTTGCCTGTGGACACTATCATAGTTTTACCCATTTAGGACGCAATGCTTACTATGCTGGGGCGATCGAGCGTACAAGTAATGATATTTGGAAAGAGGCAGAGGAGGATAAGGGTTTTGTCGAGTTTGATTTAGATACCCATAAAGCCAAGTTTCATCCACTCAAAAGTCCGCGCAAAACCATAGATTTCCCGATTATTGATGCAGCTAATCTCGATGCCCAAGCTTTAGATCGTTTAATTACCGATCATGTGAATCAAGTTGATATTACCGATAAACTTGTGCGCCAACGGGTGATTAATTTACCTAAATCTATTCAAACTCAAATGGATTATCGCCAATTGCGATCGTTTCAATCTTTGGCTGTGCATTATTTACTAGATATGCGATCGCCCCAAATAGTGATATCCGACTCTCAGGAATTTACGGTGAACTCAGGAAGTATTAGCGATCGGGCAAAGGTATTTCTTCAAGATCGGTCTTTACCTGCGGGTTTGAGTCGTCAAGATTTTGTGGCTAAAGGATTATCCTATCTCACAAATTAAGTCCAAGGTTAAGTAATGGTAATGGCGAACATTTTTAGATAGAGGTATTCTTAGGTAGAGAATTTTTAAGAATTTCTCCAAATATTTATTCGCAACTAACAACTAATAGGTAGGTAAGCATGAAATTTTCAACTTCTGTCCAACAAGCTTGCTATGAAAAGATTGAGCCTTGGGTGTCCGAGATTTGCCAAGATCAATATATCCCTCCTAACAATCTGCCGATTTTTATTGTGCCTGTGGGTTCAGCAACAGCCATGATTGAGGTTTTACCTTGGGGCATTGATGAATCAATCATCACAGCTTGGTCTTATGTGGTGACAGGGGCAGAAATTACGCCAGAATTAATGCGATTTTTATTGGATCAAAATTTTGACCTGAAATTTGGCTCCTTCAGTTTGGATAAAGATGGTGATATTAGATTTCAAACTAGCTTGATTGGCTCATCCTGCGATAAAAATGAATTGGAAACCTCTGTTAAAGCCGTTTTAGAAGCTGCTGATGAGTATGACGATCGCATTATCGAAACGTGGGGTGGTAAACGGGCAAGCGATCGCATGGCATAAATTTTTTAACAGGTAATCTGGCAATGAAAGTCTTAAGCTCACTAGGTTTGGTGATTTTACTTGGGTGTGGATTTGCTGACGCGGCGATCGCTTCCACTTCTACTTCCACATCCACTTCTACAACTACTATATTTCGCTCTGAAGATAAGGTGTTTTTTACTAACCTCAAGCCCAAGTCTAAGGTGGAAATTGCGATGCAACGGATCACGTTTCGCAAACTGGTAGCCGATCGCTGTGGTGAAGTTAGTTTCAATTCAAGTACAATTCCAGCTTTGGTTTTAGTAGGAGATCGAGTATTTAATCCTGCCAAGTTTGCTTTAGATGCCACAAGGGTTTGTACTAAAGACTCGCCTAAATCCGATCGCAGCTATAAAACCTCTAATACCAAATTTGTGATTGCGGGACTCAAACCCCTTCAACCTCATCTAGTTAGAATTATTAAACCTGCAAAGAAAAGTCTCAAAACTAATCGCTGTGGTTATGGGGCGATCGCTATTACTCAATCCCTAACTCCCTTTGCTGGCTCCTACGAGGATAATATCTATGGGGTGAATGGCAAAAAACTTAAAGATTTACCAATCCAGAAGCCGCCGAAGTGCTAGAGACGTAACGATAGGCTAAACTTTAGACATATTCCCCCAGTCTAGTATTTTCGTCTTTTAGTGTAATCATGACCAATTGCCCTGTCCCCGATGAGCAGCAACCATTAAACGAATATATGGCTTTGAAAGAGGCTTTTGTTTTTCGTTGGGGTACCTTGAGCATCTGGTCTTATTTAAGGGTTTTAGGTTTGATTTGGGCGGCATGGTGGCTAGTTTCGGCTCCCATTTCTGCTGTTAGTTTTTCCCCAAGTCGGCATTTACCAGAGTTTTTATGCGCGGCGGCGATCGGGGCAACAGTGGGGCTATTTCTGCCGCTTGTGCAAATGTTGCTAGGTTGGAGATATGTCAAAAATCGCTTACAAAATCAAACCGTACTCTATGAAGAAACTGGGTGGTATGACGGACAAATATGGGAAAAGCCTGAACCTGATTTACTAAAGGA
>CASBQR010000130.1 GCA_949127865.1 Synechococcales cyanobacterium PMM_0082 | reverse complement strand
TCAAATAATTCTAAAGTACTAACTTCTAATCTACTAAATTTTTGAAGATTAGGAATAAAAAAATGGTGAAATAGTTTGATTTCTGGGGTTTGGTTAGGGTTTTGTTCATTAATTCGGGTATCGAAATTTAACCAGCTATCCACATAATCAGCTACCCCACTAATTAAACTCTCTAATTGGTTTTGATTGCCTCTGATCACCTGAGGTTGAGAGCGATTAAAGATAATTTGAAATCTTAAATTTCTTACAAGTGTGATTTCAGTCCATTCTGATAATGGCGATCGCTCAGCCCAGACCTTAAGCTCAGAGGAAATCGACTCGTAGCGGTATAGGACTTTGCTCATTACGCCTGTGTATCTATCTAAGTAAAAATTGCAATAATAAAGAACCCAAGCCAGAAACAATATCACCAAATCCAGCACCAGGTGCACTAGGCGGATTTGTCATTATTTCTGATAGATCTTTTGCGATCTTCTGCCCTTTGGCATCGCCCTGCTCTTCAAATAAAGCGGCGGCTCGATCTGCATCTTGAATGGCTGCCTTGACATCCCCCATTTGTCTAAGGGAAATCGCCCGTCCCATATAGCCGATCGCAAACTTTGGATCGACCATCACAGATTTGTTATAGTACTCGATCGCTTGTCTGTAGTTACCTCTACGATCTTCATCATTGCCCCAAGCATAGTATTCTTCAGATTTAACCGAATCTATAGGAATACCAATTGCGCCTCTAAGAAATGTGTTAGCAAAGTTGACGCCAGTTAAATTCGCTCCACCAAAATATGCCCGCCGCAGATCGGAACCTGACAAATTTGCACCTTGGAGATTGGCATTACTAAAATTAACACCGCTTAAATCCACACTACTTAAATTTGCCCCTGTTAAATCTGCCCCATTCAGGTTAGCGCCTAGTAAAGATGCGCCTCGAAAATCGACATTGCGGAGATTGGCAAAACTTAAATCGGCTCGACTAAGATTTGCTTCTCGAAGATTGGAACCAGTTAAATCTACTCCCGACAATTTGGCAAATACTAAGCCCGCATTACTCAGATCGCATTTTTGACATTTATTTGTAGACAAAGCCCGATTGACGTGTTCGATATTATCAGCAATCGCAGTTGGAGTATAAGAGATCAAAGCGATCGCTAGTAGGATGGACTTTAGTTTCATAATTTTAGAGCCTACTGTTTGGTCAAGAAATCACACTTAAACTTTAGCACTGGTTTAGCTTAGTTTACAGATCGGAAATTACTTTGATTGTGATGGGATAAACTTGCCAAAGACTTATGCAATTAAAGGGGATAAATGCTTCAGAGTATTTTGCTGATTTTATTAATGGGGTTCTTTGGGGGACAAATTGCTAACAGAATTAAAATCCCTGCCCTAGTCGGTATGATCGCAGTTGGTATATTGCTCAAATCGGCGATCGCTCCTGAAATCAGCTCAAAAGCCAAGGTTGGGGCGTAAGCAAAGGGATTCCAGATGTAATTCTGACGGGTAGTGCTTTATCCAATGTCCTACTATTACTGGTTTTCAGTTTGTTAATTGGTTTATTAAAACGTGGCGCTACTATTAATATCCCCGTTATTATTTTCCAAACGATCTTACAAATTGGACTAGGGGTTCTGGGCGGTTGGTTGATGGCATAATTATGAGTATCGCTATTAATCAAGCAAAAATGGACAGAAAATGCGGTACAAGATGTCATTATTGTCGCAGGTTTAGCTCTATGGATGGTAGTTCTAGCTCAAGAGTTTCTGATTTTCTCTGGCTATCTAGCAGTGATGGCAACGGGTATCTTTTTAATCAAATTTGATGCGCCCCTAGCTCAACAATTGCGTTCTAGTTTTGATAGCTTATGGACGATCGCTCAAATCTTTTTGTTTGTGCTGCTAGGTGCCAGCATTCAGTTACAGGCATTAGTAATAACTTGGCTGTGGGTTTATTAATCTTGGCGATCGGAACTGTAGTTGGTCGCAGTTTAGGCTGGTATTTATCGACTTTAGGGAGTAATTGGAATTGGCAAGAAAGATTATTTTTACTGCCAGCTAAAGCCACAGTTCAAGCCGCAATTAGGGCTATTCCTCTAACTCAGGGCATGAAGGGAGGAGAAGAAATTTTAGCGATCGCCATGCTTTCCATTATTATCACCGCTCCCCTTGGGGCTTGGGTAACTCCGACCTTTGCTCCTAAACTTTTAGAAAAAGGTGAAATTGATCCTACTTAAAGTGGCGATCGCTAAACGGATTATTCAGCATCCTCAAAAATAGTCAATTGCTCGTTAGGTCGGGCTTGCTGAAAAAGCAATTAAGCGACAAGTATAAGATAAGGAGAAAAGGAAGACTTCTTGGCAGTCAAGACAGGAAGTTGCCAAAAGATAGCAGAAAAGGCAAAGAAACCCCTTTGCAAATGGAAGAAAAAGGTATTGCTTGCAAAACATAATCCAAGAAAAAAATAAAAAAGTAAGCTGCTTGAGCAATACTTCCAAATTCATCACCAAGAAAGTAATTTTGAGAACTCATAAGCTGATTGGTGATTTATCAGATATTTGGTCATGTTCTGTGGATTACAGCTATCGTTTATTATTTGAGTTTGCCAAAAACCCTAAATCTGATTTAGATTCTATTTTATTGCTCAATATTGGCTCTCATGATGAGGTTTATCAGAAGCGATCGCGCTTTTGGATAAAGGTAAAAGGCGATCTTGATCTTGTGATTTGGATGAACGGGATATCTCTTATGCCTAAAATGAAGAGCGAGGGAATATTTGTAAGAATATCAAGGTTTAGAGTAAACTTTAGACTTATGGGGCAGTTATACTGTCTGATGTTTTCGCTTTTGGGTAAAAGTATGATAAAGCTAACAATTGACTTGGAAACTTCAGCAGAAGTATTAGGAACTACTCCCGATAGCTTTTTAGATTGGTTAAAGCGCGAACACTTGCATAGTTTGATTTATTTCAACGATATGCCGCAAATTTCAATTTTTACGCTTGCACGTATCCTCGACACTACACCTAGAGAGTTAGTTAATTTTTTAGAAGAAACAGAAATAGAAGATCGTTTGGATTTACAAGATGCACTAGATGCGATCGCTGAATCAGAGAGATTGGGGGAGAAACCAGTTCCTTGGGAATCGATGGTCGGAGAGTTAGTGTAGATGTCCTACGAGATTCAGATTTTGCCAAAAGCGATACGACAGTTAAAAAGTTTATCTATTGAGGTTCGTCAGAAAGTATCTCGCACTATTCAATCATTGGCAAATGAACCAAGACCGATAGGAGTTAAGAAACTTTCAGGTGAGCAGAATATCTATCGGATGAGGGTAGGAAATTATCGTATTCTCTATCAAATTATTGATAAGATTTTAGTCGTTGTAGTTGTCTCAGTTGGTCATCGTCGAGAGGTTTACCGCGATCGCTAGTTGGATAAATGTAAAATGCGATCGCTTTTTGCCGATGTATGTATAATCAAAATCAAGGTTGTTCAGTAAATTCTCTTATGAGTCAAACATTGCAAACCTCATTGTTTCAAGAAGCTCTCAATGCTGTTGAGCTATTATCCGTAGACGATCAGGCTGTTTTGCTTGATGTTTTACATAATCGTCTAAAGTTGCGTCATCGCGAGCAGGCTGTACAAGAAATTAGAGAGGTGCAGAAAGAGTATCGAGAAGGAAAATTTAAGTCTGGTTCTATTGATGATTTTTTGACAGAGTTGGACAGTTGAGAAGTATTGACTGGACTCCAAAATCCATAAGAGCTTTTAAGCGTTTAATCCGCAAAAATCCTCAATTACGACCTTTGATTGAGAAAGCGTTAAGACAGTTAATGGAAGATCCTTTTCATCCTAGTTTGAGAACTCATAAGCTGATTGGTGATTTATCAGATATTTGGTCATGTTCTGTGGATTACAGCTATCGATTATTGGTAATTGCTCGACTAGGGGGGGATAAGGGAAAGGGAAGAAATAGGAGAAAGAGCATTGGTGATAGCTTGAAAAGCAGAGAGACCTTGCCGCTTACCAGTGTTGACAATAGAACGCACCGCAGCAAAGAGGTTTTTACCCCAATCCGAGCGAAACCCATTAGTAACCTTACGAAAAATCACACTCAGACGTAAAGCCTGCTCACTAGAATTATTTGTAGGTGGAATCGTGACATCTTCAAGGAATAGAAATAGATGCTCTTGAATTTTGGTGTAACGCTTATGTAGCCTGATTCCGTCTTCTTGAGTTGGCACTAAAGTCAAAGCTCTTTTTAATCGCCGATTGAGGTCATAGCGGTATTGGTCACGGGTGGAATCAGAGTACTTTTCTCGCTTTTTATGAATTACAAAAGC